>NZ_LZKC01000430.1:0-2153 GCF_001672685.1 Mycobacterium sp. E2462 | reverse complement strand
GCCCGCCTACGCCGAGCGGGCCCGGCAGCTTGCCACCCGGATGACCGCACCGGCCCAAAGCGCCGCCGCGGCGGCCGATCTATTCGAAGACGCCGTGCGCCGTAAGTCGAGGGCCGCTGCGGCAAAGCCGCGCTGACCCGAACGCGGCCTCAGCGAGCCGGTTTGATGATCAAGCCCTGACCGGTGGGCAACGAGCAGACGCGCACGCCTAGCTCCTTGGCCACCTCGTCCATGGCGATGCGCTGTTCGTGCCGCCCCCGGTTGGCGTAGTCGTCCAGGAGCACGAAGGCACCGGGGGTGAGCCGGGGCCAGAAATGGCGCAGCGCCGCGACTTCCGGTGGAGCGCAATTCATGTCGATGTGCAGGTATGCCACCGACTCGGCGTCGACCTGGTCGAGCGTGTCCGGAACCGGACCGACGATGATGCGCTGATTGTGCCACTGCGCGAAATTCGCGCGGACGCCCTCCACGCCGTCGACGTACATTCCGCTGCGAAGGTTTTCCTGGCTTTTCTCCACGGCTCCGGAGTCGCGCTCGCTGTCGGTGACGAACCGAGGGTCGATACCGGCGAAGGTGTCGAGGAGATAAAACGTCTTGCCGAGGCGATCCCAGTCGAGGTACTCCATGATGGCGGTGCTCAAAAAGCCGTAGCTGACGCCACACTCGACGAAATCGCCCTCGAGGTGGCTCGCGCTAGCCGCCGCCCAGAGTCCGACATGCACCCGCCACTGCCACTGATACCAGTCGACGCCGCCAAGCGCGCGCGCACCACGGGCGTACGCCCGTTGAAAGTCGGGGTCTTTGAGGAAGGAATGGTCGTTGAACGTCACCAGCGCGTCGTTGGCGTAGACGTCGGGTAGCAGCGTGCGAGCGAGCCAGTACTCGGTCCGCACCCACCACAACCGAAGACGCGTGCCGCCCTTGAGCCCGTGTGCCACGGCGGCAACCATAACACTGGAAGGCGCATCGCCATCCGGAAACGCGGGGCTCTTTGCGTTACATCCCGGTCGCCGCTTCCGCCCACGGGACGACAAAACCCGGTCCTACGCTTGACGTTTCGCGAGGCCTGCCGCTACTTGCGCCACAGGACGCCGGTGCCGTCGATCTCGACGATCTCCCCGGTGACGCCGTGCTTCTCGCGGTAATCGGCGACGGCCTGACGACACGCCTTGATGGCGTGGTAGTCGTCGACGATGCAAAAGCCCCCCGGGGACAGCCGCGGGTACAGCGCGTCGAGCGCCTGGATGGTCGATTCGTAGAGGTCACCGTCGAGCCGCAACACCGCGATGCGCTCGATCGGCGCGTCCTGCAGCGTGTCCTTGAACCAACCCGGCAAGAACCGCACCTGGTCGTCGAGCAGTCCGTACCGCTCGAAATTGGCGCGGACCTCGGCCTGCGAGACGCCCAGGATGCGCGCGTGACGGTGCAGCCTGATTCCCTTGTCCGCCTTGTAATTGACGGTGTCCGGGGGCGGCACGCCCGCGAACGAATCGCACAGCCAGACGCTGCGCTTGTCGTCGCCGCGCGTCGCCAGCACGGCACGCATCAGGATCGATGCGCCGCCGCGCCACACGCCGCACTCGACGAGATCGCCGGGCACGTCTTCGTCGAGAACCGTCTCGACGCAATGTTGCAAGCTGGTGAGCCGCTGCATGCCGATCATCGTCAACGCGTCCGCCGGCCAATCCAGCCCGAGGTCACGCGCCTGCTTGTTGAAGGGGCGCTTCTTGACCAGGAGAAGATTGCGGGTGCTGAACAGGGGGCGGCCCAGGCGGTACAAACCAACCGGCACCAACTCGTCGCTGCCGTAGCGTGTGAGGTCGCGTCGGAGCAGATCAAGGTATGCAAACCGCGTGTCGTGATCGGTCACGGCCAAAATTGCCCCTTACTCCGCATCGGTGATCCCGTATGAGCCTAGACGCCTGTCGACGCCGTCAGTGCGTTTCGCAGTGTATCCGTCCACGTCGGCCCAACCGGCCAGGCATGGCGCCGCGGCCAGGTGGCGGGCCAGGCGCCTAACGACTTCGCCCCACTCGGGTGTCGTTGACACACCGACCCGAGCGGGCGAACTCTTCGAGCAGGTCCACGGCGTGGCCCGCGCTCTCGGATGGCTTGCTCATCCGCGTGGCCAGTTCCCGGGCACGCTCGGCGTA
>NZ_LZKC01000429.1:0-1308 GCF_001672685.1 Mycobacterium sp. E2462 | reverse complement strand
CGTTTGCCCCGGGCAGCGTCGACGCCCCGCCACCTCCGGCGACCGCCCCCGCGCTGCCCCCGTCGCCGAACCCCTAACCGGCGTCGCCGCGCAGCGGCGGAGTGTGGTTTCGGCGGCGCCGTGGGCGCCGCGCACACCTCGACGCCCTGCGCCACCGGCAGCAGCGCCGTCGCCCACGTCATGGTCTCGGGCGCCGGCTGGATGGTCACGCTGCCCTCGGTTTCTGCCGGTGCGGCGCGTTCCGCACCGCCACCCCGAGCCGCGCGGCCCGCTCGGTCAGCGCCGCCGCGCGCGCTCGCGGTGGTTCGGTTCATCGGACGTGGCGCTGCCTCCCGACAACGCGCATAGCTACATGTCTCGCCGTCGCGGCGCTAGGCATATACAATCGCTCCAACCGGTATACAGGATGGTGCGATGGCATACGGAACTGCGGCGGAACGGGTGGCGGCGCAGCTGCGCTCGGAGATTCTGCACGGCGGCTTGGCGCCCGGGGCAAAGCTCTCCCAGCACAGCCTGGCCGCCCGGTTCTCGGTGAGCCGCATTCCGGTTCGTGACGCGCTGCAGATCCTCGCCGGTGAAGGCCTGGTGGATCCGACGTCCAACGCGACCGCGGCTGTGCGGGGAATGTCGGTGGCGGAGTTGCAAGAGCTCTACGAGCTGCGCGAGGCGGTTGAGCCGCTCGCCACCCAGATCGCCGTCCCGAACGTCGGCCGGGCGGACCTGCTGACCATGCGCAGGCAGTATGCCCGCACGAAGACCTCGCGATGCGACTGCTCCAGGCGATCGAGTGCCTCCGACACCGCCGCGCGGTCGAACAGCGCACCCAACGCTTCGATCCCCTGGGCTTTCACGAGGGCACGTCCGTCGTGCGGTGGCCGTCGACGCCGGCCGTCACCGCCAGCGAGTTACCGGCGTGCCCGACCTCCTTTTCCAGCAGGTAGCCGAGGATGAAGTCGTGCGACGTCGCCAGGTGCTCGCGGACCAGGCGGGCGGCCAACGCGGCGTCGCCGGCCTCGACGGCCGCCAGGATGTCCAGGTGTTCTCGCACCAGGTGCTCGGTCTGCCCGATCACCTCGAGGTGGACGTAGAGGTAGCGGTCGGTCAGTCCGCGTAATCGTTCGACGAGCTCGATCATTCGCGGGCGGTTCGCGCGCTGGTACACCGCCGCGTGGAAGTCCGCGTTGGCGGTCAGCCAGGTGCGCGCGTCGGCATACTCCTCCATGATCTCGAGCTGCCTGCGCATGGTCAGCAGGTCCGCCCGGCCGACGTTCGGGACGGCGATCTGGGTGGCGAGCGGCTCAACCGCCT
>NZ_LZKC01000428.1:0-2186 GCF_001672685.1 Mycobacterium sp. E2462 | reverse complement strand
GCACGTGATTCGACCGGAATACTGCCGGAGCCGAAGCAGATCGGCGGCGTCCCCGCCGCGATCCAGGACGCGACGTCGGCGTCCGCCTCGGTGGCCAATTCCATTGTCAGGGCGCCCACGAACGGACGCCGATCGCCGAATTTCGCCCACTCCTCGGCGAGGCCGGGGAAGCACACGTCATCGTAGGCCTGAATTTCCAAGGAACCGCGTTCGGCGATCCGCCGGGGCGACGCGACGGTCGCGGTGGCCAGCCCGAGGTCGCGGCGTTGCCGGTCTTCGGCCCGCTTGTTCATGCGCCAGCACATCCAGTCGTAGACGCTCATGCCGGTGCGCACCAACGGCTTGGGCATTCGTGGGATCAGTTGACCGTTGGGCCGCATCGGAATGTAGTGCAGGGTGGCCATCGGAATGCCGTAGTAATCAGCGACATTCACGGCGAGATCCTGGTAGAGCTGGCCGCTGAAGATGAGGTCGGCTCCCGCCCCCACCGACATCAGCGACGCGCTCATCTCCTGCCAATTCCGCAGCACGGGCTCCCACGCATCGCGGATCAGCTTGATCGGGTTGCGCACGAAATTCTTCCGAAAGTCACGGATGAATTCGTCGCTCCAGAAGTCGTGCATATCGGGGCCGTAGGCGATCGCCGGGAGACCGGCCTTCTGCGCCAGCTCCACCAGGTTCGGCGGGACGGCCATGCGCACCTCGTGGCCCCTGCGCATCAGTTCACGACCGATGGTGAGGCACGGCTCGATGTCGCCACGCGTTCCATAGCTCGCCACAGCAAATTTCATCGCGACCGTAACCTTAATCACTCTCCGTCAGCATGGGCAACTTCGGCGAGTCGCCGGTGGCCTGCGAATTGCAGATCATCGCTGGCCAATGCGCTTTCCTAGAGGAAAAGGCGGAACGGCGATGCAACGCCTTCGGCGATTGCAACGAAAATGAATTACATCGCAGTAGCGGTGTGGTGAATTCTGGCAAAGCCAATGTCATCGGCCTTTCCCCCGGACCGTAGCACTGTGACGACCTTCGAGCAGCGCAGGCATCGTCGGCTGAGGATACATTGTGCCAGAGGACCGTCGGCGTGTCTTTGGAAACCGCGCGATTTCGTATCCGCCACAGATGGCTCCGAAAAGCGCAATTTACCGACGCTTTTCGGGGCATATTTTCCCCGGCGCTTGCGGACCCGCTCAGGCGCGGCTGCGCGCTCGGGCGAAATTCTCGACGAGATCGGCGGCCTTGCGGACGCTGTCGGCGGGCTTGGTCATGTGGCTGGCGATCTGCCGGGCGCGCACCGCGTAATCCGGCGCCAGCACCCGGCGCAGGTCGGCGGTGAGGGTTTTCCGGGTCGTCGCCGAAAAGCGCCGCGTCGTCCCGACTTTCAAGCGTTTGAGCTGCGCTCCCCAAATGGTCTGGTTGGCGTCCATGGACAGGATCACGGTGGGAACGCCCGCGCGCATGCTGGCGGCCGTGGTGCCTGAACCGCCGTGGTGGACGACCGCGCGGCAGACCGGGAAGATCGCCGCGTAATTGACCGCTCCCACCACCTTCACGTGCTCGAAAGACGGCGCACTGCTGAAATCGCTGTAGCCGGCGCAGATCAACGCCCGCTCCCCCAGCTCGGCGCACGCGGCGCCGATCATTTCCACCGTCGCGGCCGGGGATGCCACGGGCATGCTGCCGAATCCGAAACAGATCGGCGGGGTACCGGCGGCAATCCACGACGCGACCTCGTCATCGGCGCCGGTGGCCAGCTGCATCGTCAACGTGCCGACGAACGGTCGCTGGTCACGCCAGTCGGCCCACTCGTCGGCCAAGCCCGGGAAGCACACCTCGTCGTAGGCCTGAATTTCCAGCGACCGCCGTTCGATGATTCGCCGGGGCGACGGCCCCGTCGCCTTCGGCAGACCCAGCTCGCGGCGTTGGGCGTCCTCGACCTTCTTGTTCAGGCGCCAACAGAACCAGTCGAACCCCACCATCGACGACCGCGCCAATGGCGCGGGAAGCAAAGACACCACCTGCCCGTTGGGCCGCATCGGGACGTGGTGCAGGGTGGCCAACGGGAGGTCGTAATACTCGGCAACGTTCGCTGCGGGTTCCTGGTAGCTCTGGCCAGCGAAGATCAGGTCAGCCCCGTCGGCCAGGGAAAGCAGCGTCGTGTTCATGTGGCGCCAGCATTGGTCGCT
>NZ_LZKC01000427.1:0-2379 GCF_001672685.1 Mycobacterium sp. E2462 | reverse complement strand
ATCGACCTGCGGCGACACCCTCCGACCATCAACGTCGTTGACATCGCGCCGGTCGGTGGTATCAAGGAGGTTGATATCTGCGGATGAAACGAAAGGAACTGCAATGTCTGGTGGATTTTTCGGTGGTCCCGGCTTCGGTGGTCCCGGTTTCGGCGGCCCCGGTTTCGGTGGTGGCCCCGGTTTCGGCGGTCCCGGGTTCGGCGGCCCTGGGTTCGGCTGGGGCGGCCCGGCGTTCGGGCAGCACGGCCCGGGATTCGGCAAGCACGGCCGTCACGGGCTCAAGCGGGCGGCGTTCGTCACCGCGGCGTTGCTGCTCGACGGTCCCGCCGACGCGGCACAGGTGGTGCAGCGGGTGACGGACGCGACGCAGGGCGCGTTCACTCCCCCGCAGGACGTGGCCGAGCTGGCCATCGGCATCCTCGCCGGTCGCGGCGCCGTCACGGTGGAAAACGGAGTGGCGACGCTGACCGAGCTGGGCCGCAACATCCTGGCCTGGCGGGGCGTCAGCAGCGAGACCGCGCACGCGTTCCTCGGCCGTGCCGCCAAATTCGGCGACGCCCTCAAGATCCGCAAGGAGCTGTTCGAGATCGCCGGGCTGGCGCGCACCATCGCCTGGACGGGCACCGACGAGCAGAAGCAGCAGCTGGCCCAGGCGCAGGCCACGGTGTTGGAGGCGCTGACGGAAGCCAAGAAGGCGCTGCACCGCGCGCTCGGGGAGGGCTGAGCCCGCCCGCCCCGGCTACCGGGAACCGGGTTCGCTGAGCTTGACCAGCGTCTTGCCGATGTTGACCCCGGTGAACAGGCCGTTGAGGGCATCGACGCACGAGTCGATGCCCTCAAAGACGGTCTGCCGGTGCTTGAGTCGCCCCTCGGACTCCCATTGCCGCAGCGCGGTGAAGGCCTCGTCGAACCGGCCCCACTGGTCGAGGGCGTTGAAGCCCTGCATCAGCGCGGTCTTGGCCAGCAGGTTGACGTAGTTCGCCGGGCCGGGGTGCTCGCCGGTCAGGTAACTGGAGATGACGCCGCACAGCACCACCCGCGCGCGTGACGCCAGCCGGCCGAGCACCGCGTCGAGGATGGGGCCGCCGACGTTGTCGAAATAGACGTCGATGCGCTGGGGGCAGTGCCGTTTGAGCGCCGCCGGCACGTCGTCGTTCTTGTAGTCGATGCACGCGTCGAAGCCGAAGTCCTCCACCACCGCGCGGCACTTTTGCGGGCCGCCCGCGATGCCGACCACCCGCGCGCCCGCGATCTTCGCGATCTGCCCGGCGACCGACCCGGTGGCCCCCGCGGCGGCCGAGACCACGACGGTCTCCCCTTCGGTGGGCTTGCCGATGTCGGTCATCCCGAAATACGCGGTGGCGCCGGTCGGCCCGTACACCGACATGATCGCCAACTGGTCGTCCTCACCGGGGATCGGCGTGCTGAACAGGTCGTCGCGGATGAGCGCGTATTCCTGGAAGCCGGTCAGCGTGGTTACCACGTCGCCGACGGCGTAGGCGTCGCACCGGGATGCGACGACCTCGCCGATCCCCGCCGCCCGGATGACCTCGCCGAGCTGGACCGGCGGGAGATAGCTGGGCTGATCGTCGAGCCAGGTGCGGGCGGCGGCATCGATGCCCACGTAGGTGGTGCGCAGCAACGCCTCGCCCTCGGCGGGTTCGGGTGCCGGCGCGGTGATCGTCTCGGTGTCGGCGGGCTGCACCAGTCCCGACGGGCGGCGGCGGAGCACGATCTGGCGGTTCGGCAACTCGGGCACGAACAGAAGTTACCTAACCGGCCGAAATCGGCCGGCGAATTGGCGAATTAGTCGGCGCGCGGGCCCTCAGGCCGGTCGTCGGTGTCGCCGTCGAGGACGCTGACGGCGATGCCGTAGGGCAGAAACCGCACCTTGCGGCTGGGGTCGGTGTTGTCCTTGTTCGCCCGCAGCGCGTCGAGTTCCGTCGCGTACACCTGCTCCACCCGGGCGCCGCCGCCGGCGTCCACCGTGTAGATGGCCCACACCCCGTCACCGGCTTCACCGGCGGTCTCGGGCGCCGGGCGAGGCCGCCGCGACAGGTCGTCGAAGAGGACCGACCACCCCGACCGCGGGCCGGGCGCGCCGACGAATTTGCCCAGCCGCTCGAACACCTCGCGCAGCCCCTCGCTGCCCTCCCGGATCACCCGGTCGAAGTCTTCGGGATCGAATCCAAATGCACCGTGCTCGCCCACGCGACCTCCTCGCCCGCTCGTGCCGTTCCTGCCAGTGTGCGCTTCGCCGAGCGGGTTTGCCACGTCCTAGGGCGGCGGGGGCGGCGGCGCGGGTGGATTGATGGGGATGGGCACGGTGACGAAGGGGAAGTGCAGGTACATCGTCATCGGCGGCTGCCGAGGCGCCGG
>NZ_LZKC01000426.1:0-2158 GCF_001672685.1 Mycobacterium sp. E2462 | reverse complement strand
CCTGCCGCAGGTCGTTGCCGCCGTCGTCGGCCTCGCGCGCCAGCGCGGCCAGCGTGTCCGGGTGCCGGGTCAGCCGCTCGAACGCCCACGCCAGGGTGGCGGCCGTCGTCTCGTGGCCGGCGGCCAGCAGGGTGAGCAGCTCGTCGCCGATGTCTTTGGCGGACATGGCGCTTCCGTCCTCGTAGGTGCTGCGCAGCAGCAGCGCCAGAACGTCGGTACGGCCCTCGAAATGCGGGTCCGCCCGCTCGGCGTCGATCAGCGTGCCGATGACGCGGTCGTACTGGCTGCGCCACAGTTCCAGCCGCCCCCAGGGCGTGTAGCGCCCGTAGCTGCGTTTGGGTTTGGGCACCGTCGCCATGCGCGACCCCAGCGTGACCCACGGCGGGATGAGCCGGCGCAGCTCGTCGAGTTCGGCGCCTTCGGCCCCGAACACGGCGCGCAGGATCGCGTTGAGCGTGATGTGCATCATCGACGGCAGCGTCGCGAAAGGCTCGCCTTCGGGCCAGCCGGCGGCCTCACGCAACGTCTCTTCCTCGATGATCGCCTCGTAGTTCTTCATGCTCTTGCCGTGAAACGGCGGGGCCAGCAGGCGCCGCCGGCGGCGGTGCGCCTCGCCGTCGAGCCCGAAGACGGATCCCGACCCGAACAGGCGGCTGAGGTTGGGTTGGATGTTGCCCAGCTCGTCGGGGCTGGTGGTGAAGATCTGCTTGGCCAGCTGCGGATCGCCGACCACCACCACGCGGCCGTACATGGGCAGCCGCAGTCCGAACACGTCCCCGTGACGGCGGCTCAGCCACTGCATCATGCTGCGTCGCGACGCGGCAAAACCCAGACCCTGCGCCATCTTTGGGAGACGCGTGGCCGGGGGCAGGTGGACGGCGGGCGACGCCGGTGCGGCGGTCACTAGTTCGCTCATGGCGCTGCTGCTCCCAACTGTGCGCAAGCGGCCGCAGGCTTGGTACTGCGATGTACCGCGGTTCTAGACAGGGACGGTACTCTGGTGTACCGAGCGTGACAAGCTTCTGCCGGAAAGGGGGCCACCGCTATGACGGCAGCAGCGCGCACCGCGACGGGCGATCCGGCCGCCGCGACGGTCGATCCGTTCCGGCTCCGGCTGCTCGACGGTCTGGCCGCCTCGATCACCGAGCGTGGCTACCGCGCCAGCACCGTCGCCGACGTCGTCCGTCACGCCCGCACGTCCAAGCGCACGTTCTACGACCAGTTCGCCGGCAAAGAGGAGTGCTTCCTCGAGCTGCTGGCCACCGACATCGAGCGGCTCGGGGGCCGCATCCAGGCGACGGTGGATCCCGAAGCCGATTGGCACGAGCAGATCCGGCAGGCCGTCGAGGCCTACGTCGGCTACATCGAGTCCCGCCCGGCCATCACGTTGAGCTGGATCCGCGAGCTGCCCTCGCTGGGCGCCGCCGCCCGCCCGGTGCAGCGGCGCGGGCTCGAACTGCTGTCGAGCCTGCTCATCGACCTCAGCGCCAGCCCGGGCTTCCGGCGCGCCGAGCTGCCGCCGCTGACCACGCCGCTGGCCGTGATCCTGCTCGGCGGCCTGCGGGAGCTGACGGCGCTGGCCGTCGAGGACGGCAGGCCGGTGCGCGGCATCGTCGACCCCGCGGTCGACGCGTCGATCGCCCTGCTCGGCCCGCGGCGTTAACCGCCGCAACGACGCGTCGCGGGGCTAGGCTCACCGCAGTCCCCGACCCACCCTCACCAAAGGACCTTGCGATGCGGCTATCGACGCGAAACCAGCTCAAGGGAATCATCACCGAGGTCGACCTCGGCGCCGTGATGGCCGTCGTGAAGGTGCAGCTCGACGGCGGCGACCAGGTCATCACCTCCTCCATCACCAGGGACGCCGCGACCGACCTCGATTTGCAGGTGGGCCAGTCGGCGACAGTGTTCATCAAGTCGACGGAAGTCACCATCGGCGTCGAGTAACATCGCGACATGGCTTCGACCATGCGCGCCGAGCGCTTCTACGCGGACACTAAAACGGTTGTGCTGGAAGATGTTCCGATTCCGCAGCCGGGCCCGGGCGAAGTTCTGGTCAAGGTCGCGTTCTGCGGCATCTGCCACTCCGACCTCAGCCTGATCAACGGGACGTTTCCGGCCCAGCGTCCGGTCGTGACGCAGGGCCACGAGGCGTCGG
>NZ_LZKC01000425.1:0-968 GCF_001672685.1 Mycobacterium sp. E2462 | reverse complement strand
CCGCGGGCGCTGGAGTCGGTGGCGTTGGTGGTGGCCGCCGAGGCGTGCTCGGCGGAACTGGTCGACCGGTGGGCGCCCAGGGTTTTGTTGAGGGTGGCGATCAGGCGCATCGCGGACAACGAGTCGCCGCCGAGGTCGAAGAAGGAGTCGTCGAGTCCCACTCGATCCAGGCCCAGCACCTCGGCGTAGGCCTCGGCGAGGAGGCGTTCCAGGTCGGTGCCCGGGGCGCGGTAGTCGGCGTCGCGGTAGGCCGGCACCGGCAGCGCGCGGGTGTCCAGCTTGCCGTTGACCGTCAACGGCAGCGCGTCGATCACGACGAGGGCTGCCGGAATCATGAAGGGCGGCAACGTCTCTCGCAGCCCCGCCCGTGCGGCCTGCACGTCGAGCGCGCCCGGCGCGGACTCGGTGACGTAACCGACCAGGCGCTTGTCGCCGGGGCGGTCCTCGCGCACGACGACCACGGCCTGGTCGACCGAGTCCACGGCGGCCAGCGCAGCCTGAATCTCCCCGAGTTCGATGCGGTAGCCGCGGATCTTGACCTGTTCGTCGGCGCGGCCCAAATAGTCCAGCTGCCCGTCGGCGCGCCATCGCACCAGATCTCCGGTGCGATACATCCGCCGGCCGGGCTCGCCGAACGGGCATGCCACGAAGCGCGACGCGGTCAACCCCGGGCGGCGCAGGTAGCCGGCGCCCAGTCCGCGCCCGGCCACGTACAGTTCGCCGACGGTGCCCACGGGCACCGCCCGCAGCCACCGGTCCAGGACGAAGAACGCCGCCCCGGGCACCGGCGCACCGATCGGCGGTGTTCCCGTCCCGGCGCGCAGCGGCGGGCTGACCGCCACGCACATCGTGGTCTCGGTCGGCCCGTAGGCGTTGGTCATCACCCGCCCCGGCGCCCACCGGTCGACCAGTTCCGCCGAGCACGCCTCGGCGGCCACCACCAACGCCACCGACTCCAGCGCCCGCGG
>NZ_LZKC01000424.1:0-3809 GCF_001672685.1 Mycobacterium sp. E2462 | reverse complement strand
GTTCGCCAGCATCCGGTGGCCGCCCTCGGTGAGGATCGACTCCGGGTGGAACTGGACGCCGTGAATCGGCAGCTCGGCGGGCAGCGGCGGCGGGGGCTCCTTTATGTGCTTCATCGCCACGGTCAGCGCCCCGTCACCGGTGAACGGCCGCTTGCCCGACACCACCTCGTAGCCGACGACGCCCAACGAATAGACGTCGCTCGAGGGGGTCGCATCGTGGCCCAGGGCCTGTTCGGGCGCAATGTACTGGGCGGTGCCCATGACCATGCCGGTCTGGGTCACCGGGGCGGCGTCGACCGCCTTGGCGATACCGAAGTCGGTGATCTTCACCTGGCCGGTCGGGGTGATCAAGATGTTCCCGGGCTTGACGTCGCGGTGCACCAGGCCGGCGGCGTGGGCCACCTGCAGCGCGCGGCCGGTCTGCTCCAGCATGTCCAGCGCGTGCCGCAGCGAGAGCCGGCCGGTGCGCTTGAGCACCGAGTTCAGCGGTTCGCCGTTGACCAGCTCCATCACCAGGTAGGCGGTGCGGCCCTCACCGTCGAGCTGGCTCTCGCCGTAGTCGTGCACCTGGGCGATGCCCGGGTGGTTGAGCATCGCCGTCGTCCGCGCCTCCGCGCGGAACCGCTCGATGAACTCCGGGTCCTGGGAGAATTCCTGCTTGAGGACCTTAACGGCCACCCGGCGGCCCAACCGGCTGTCGACGGCTTCCCACACCTGTCCCATGCCGCCGGTGGCGATCAGGCGCTGCAGCCGGTACCTGCCGGACAGCGTCACCCCAACTCGCGGGCTCATGGTCCTCCCTGTAGCGCAGCCTGGATGACGGCCCGCCCGATCGGCGCGGCGAGTGCACCCCCCGTCGCGGACAGGCGGTCGGCGCCATTCTCCACCAACACCGCCACGGCGACCTTCGGGGCCTGGGCGGGCGCGAACGCGATGTACCACGCGTGCGGCGGTGTGTGACGCGGGTCGGTGCCATGCTCCGCGGTACCCGTCTTGGATGCGATCTGCACGCCGGGAATGGCCCCTTTCTGCTGTGCAAACTTCTCGGCGCCGACCATCAGTTCTGTTAGCTTAGCGGCGACCTGCGGCGACACCGCGCGCCGCTGCTCATACGGGGCGGTCGTGCTGATGGTGGCCAGGTCCGGCCCCTTGAGGCTGTCGATCAGATATGGCTGCATCGTGACGCCGTCGTTGGCGATGGTCGCCGCGATCTCGGCGTTTTGCAGCGGGGTGAGCGCCACGTCCTTCTGACCGATGCTCGACATCCCGAGCGCGGCCGCGTCCGGGATGATCCCGACGGTGGATTCGGCCACCTGCAGCGGGATCACGCTGGGCGTCGTGTCCAGCCCGAACGAGTGCGCCATGTTGCGCAGGGCGTCGGACCCGGTGAGGATGCCCAGCTGGACGAACGCGGTGTTGCACGACTGCGCGAAGGCCTGTTGCAGCGACACGGTCGGCTGGTCACCGCAGGCTTGCCCGCCGTAGTTCTCCAGCGTGGCGGTGCTGCCGGGCAGCGGGATGGACGACGCCGCGGTGAGCTGTTCGGTGTCGCTGGCGCCGGCCTGCAACGCGGCCGCGGTGGTGATCACCTTGAAGGTGGAGCCGGGTGGGTAGGTCTCCGCGATGGCGCGGTTGGTCAGCGGGCTGTCGGGGTTGTCGCGCAGCCGCTGCCACGCCTGGGCCTGCACCTCCGGGTCGTGCGAGGACAGCAGGTTGGGGTCATACGACGGTGACGACACCATCGCCAGGATCTTGCCGGTCGAGGGCTCGAGGGCGACGACGGCGCCCTTGCACGCCGGGCCGCCGCAGCCCTGCTGCAGGCCGTCCCACGCGGCCTGCTGGACGCGGGGCTTGATCGTGGTGTCGACGTTGCCGCCGCGCGGGTCGCGACCGGTGAAGAAGTCGGCCAGCCGCCGCCCGAACAGCCGCTCGTCGGAGCCGTTCAGCAGCGCGTCCTCAGCGCGTTCCAGGCCGCTGCTCGAGTAGCGCAGCGAATAGAAGCCGGTGATCGGCGCGTAGGCCAAGGGATTTGGATACACCCGCAAGAAGCGGAACCGGTTGTCGGTGGCCACCGAGTACGCCAACAGTTGGCCGCCCGCCACGATCTGGCCGCGTTGCCGCGAGTACTCGTCGAGCAGCACCCGCTGGTTGCGGGGGTCGGCGCGCAGGGAGTCGGCGGCGAACACTTGCGTCATGGTCGCGTTGAGCAGCAGCAGCACGATCAACGCCATGACGGTCATCGAGATACGCCGCAGGGAGGCGTTCATACTTTCTCGATCACCTCGGTGCCGGCCGCGGCGATCGGCTCGGTGTTGCGGGCGCGGGTGCGTAACGGCCGCCGGGCGCTGTGCGAGATGCGGGCCAGGATGGCCAACAGCACGTAGTTGGCCAGCAGCGACGACCCGCCGTAGGACATCCACGGCGTGGTCAGCCCGGTCAGCGGGATCAGCTGGGTGACGCCGCCGACGACGATGAACAGTTGAATGGCCAACGTGGACGCCAGCCCCGCGGCCAGCAGCTTGCCGAAGCTGTCCCGGGTGGCGATCGCCGTGCGCAGGCCCCGCACGATCACGATGGTGTAGAGCATCAGGATGCTGGCCAACCCGACCAGGCCGAGCTCCTCACCGAACGCCGCGATGATGAAGTCGGTGGAGGCGGCCGGCACGGTGTCGGGTTGGCCGTTGCCCAGCCCGGTGCCGAAGATGCCGCCGGTGGCGAAGCTGAATAACGACTGCACGATCTGGTAACCGCTGCCGTCGGGGTCGGAGAACGGATCCCACCACATCTGCACGCGCACCCGAACGTGGCTGAAGATGAAGTACGCGATCACGCTCCCGACGGCGAACAGCGTCAGGCCCAGCACCACCCAGCTAAAGCGCTGCGTGGCCAGATAGACCACCACCAGAAACGACGCGTAGAGCAAAAGCGATGTGCCCAAATCCTTTTCGAAGGTCATCACACCGATCGAGATGATCCAGGCCGCCAACAGCGGCGCGAGGTCGCGCGGCCGCGGCAGGGTCAGCCCCATGAAATGCTTACCGGCGCTGGTGAACAGTCCCCGTTTGGCGATCAGCACCGCGGAGAAGAAGATCAGCAACAGGATCTTGGAGAACTCAGCGGGCTGGATTGAGAAGCCGGGGAAGCGAATCCAGATCTTGGCGCCGTTCTGCTCGGACAGCGCCGCCGGCAGCAGGGCGGGAATCGACAGGAATAGCAGCCCCGTGATCCCGCAGATGTAGCCATAGCGGGCCAGTTGCCGGTGGTCTTTCAAGAAGGTGACCACCAGGGCGAAGGTGACGACGCCGATCAGGGTCCACAGCATCTGTTGGGTCGCGCTGGGGTGATGCCGGCCGCTGAACTGGTTGTTGACCAGATCCAGCCGGTGAATCATCACCAGCCCAAGTCCGTTGAGCAGCGCGACAATTGGCAACAGCAGCGGGTCGGTGTAGGGCGCGAAACGCCGGATGGCGACGTGCGCCGACCCGAAAGCGAGCAAGAACGCCAGCCCATAGCTGGTCACGTTCCAGCTCAGGCCGCGGTCCTGGTTGGCCTCCACGATGAGCAACGCCGCGACGGTGATCAGCGCGGCGAAGAACAGCAGCGCCAGCTCGGCGTTGCGCCGGGTGGGCAAGGGAGGCGTGACCGCGACCGGCGGCTGGACTTGGGTGGTCATGCCACCGTCCGGCAGTCGGTACCCGGTTGAAGCGGGGGCGCGGGAAGCGCGGTCACCGTCTGCGAAGTGGTCGTCGGACCGGCCGGTGCGGGGGCCGCCGGGCTGGGGAGCGCAGAGGCGCTGGGCGGCGGAGCGG
>NZ_LZKC01000423.1:0-817 GCF_001672685.1 Mycobacterium sp. E2462 | reverse complement strand
TCACCTGCTATCCAGCGCCCAGGAGAAGGTGTTCACCGGGCACGACAACGGCGTGATCACCCTGGACCTGGCCGAGGTGATCACCACCACGCAGCTGGCCCTGCCGGGCGGCATGCAGCCGCTGTGGGGTCCCGACGAGCGCCGGGTGATGCCCGCTTGACGGGCCTAGCTCGCGACGGTCGCCGGTCCCCGGGCCTCGGCGGTCACCTCGTCGACCACGGTGTGGATGAACTGCATCTTCTCCAACACCTTGACCGGCAGCACGAACGGATACAGGTCGTCGTGACCCATCGACCGGTTCACCATGTTCAGCGACCAGGACAGCGGTAGCCACATGTCGATGATCGTCTGAAAAGCGCTGGGGCCCAACGACGGCCGGTCGAAGGTCGCCGACGCCGAGGCGAAGCCGCACCAGGCCGAGGTGTCCAGCGTGTCGCGGATGTGCAGGTAGTGGGCGAAGGTCTCCGCCCAGTCCTCGGCGGCGTGCATGGTGGCGTAGGACGAGACGAAGTCCTCCTGCCAATCGTCGGGCGGGCCGTCGTTGTAGTGCCGGTCCAGCGCGGCTTGGTAGTCGGCGTCGGGGTCGCCGAACAACTCCTTGAACCGGGCTACGTACTGCTGCGACGGCGCGACCAGCCGGTAGTAGTAGTAGTGCCCGATCTCGTGCCGGAAGTGCCCCAGCAGGGTTCGGTACGGCTCGTCCATCTCCACGCGCAGCTGCTCGCGGTGGACGTCGTCACCCTCGGCCAGGTCCAGGGTGATCACGCCGTTGTCGTGCCCGGTGAACACCTTCTCCTGGGCGCTGGATAGCAGGTGA
>NZ_LZKC01000422.1:0-2650 GCF_001672685.1 Mycobacterium sp. E2462 | reverse complement strand
TTTCCGCGATCGAAAACGCAGGTGCCCCGGTAATTCCCGCTGCCAGCCACCGTGAATACAGCGCGACGCAGCGCGCCTACACGGCAAGCCTGACCGACGAGTCACCCGAAATTCGGGCATGGCACGCGTTTCTGGCGGCCAACAATGGCGCGCTGCCGAGGTTTCCCTTGGAGTTGGGCGAGGCGACCGCCGACACCCCGGGAGCCATCGAGGTGTTCGACATGATGGATGGGGATCAGGGTGAGCGCTTCGAAGCGGTGTGCCGAGCGGCCGGCGCCCGGTTCAGCGGTGGCGTGTTCGCCTGCGCCGCGCTGACCGAGCGTCGATTGACCGGTGCCGCAACGTATTTCGGGCTCACACCGTTCGACAACCGTCGCGATCCTGCCCACGTCCTCACGGTCGGTTGGTTGGCCAGCTTCGTCCCGCTGGCGATCCCGACCGCCGGCGCGTCGTTCGGCGCGGTGGCCAGCGCCGCACAGGAGTCGTTCAACGCGAATTCGGCGCTGGGCGCGGTGCCGTACTACCACCTGCTCGAGACGCCGGACGGATCGTCGGGTTCGATCGAGGTTCCCGACCGGCCCGTCCCGATGTTGTCCTACATTGACATCCGGAAGCTGCCGTTCGGTAACGACTTCGACGGCCTGCGCGCCGGTATCTGGGGCGACAACCGCCTCTCGGAGACCGTGTGCATGTGGGTCAATCGCATGCGTGACAGCACGCAGCTGGTGGTCGCCTATCCCGGAACCGCCGTCGCACGCAGGTCCATCCAGCGTTACGTGGAGACGATGCGCGCCGAGTTCACCCGCGCGTGTGACGGCGCCGGGCCGCACACCGATGCCTGATGCAGGCCCGTTCTGCCGCCGCTGAGAACGTCAATGCTCTAGCGGCGCTGACCTGGCGCACGTTGTCGGGCGCGCGCCGCGACGCCGATCTGTTGTTCGCGGTCCTGGCGCCGGTGGGCTGCTTCCTCGGGTTCACGGCGGTATTGGGCAGCCTCATCGACACCGGGCCGATGACCTACCCGCAGTACGTCCTCCCCCTGGTGATCGTTCAGTCCATGCTGTTCGGGGCGATGACCACCGCCGACCGCGCGGCGCGCGATCGACTGTCGGGATTCGGCTTGCGCCTGCGCACGCACCCGATTCCGGCGGGAGTGCCGCTGACCGCGCGCATGCTGTACTGCCTGTTACGCGCGGTGATCGCGTTGGTCGCCGCGGTCGCCATCGGGTGGCCGTTCGGGTTCCGCCTGGCCGGCGGCACCGGCACGGCGGTGTTGTTTGCGGTCATCGTCATCTCTTTCGCGATGGCAGTGTGTCTGGGCGCGGACGCGCTCGGCTGCCGCGTCGGCTCCGTCGAGTCGTCGAGCCAACTGCTCTTCCTTCCACAACTGGTGCTGGTGTTGCTGTCCACGGGCATCGCTCCGGCGCAGGCGTTTCCGGCCTGGCTGGGGCCGTTCGTCCGATTCCAGCCGGTTTCGCAGGTCACCGCGACACTGCGCGGGCTCGCCGCCGGTCACGTCGCGCCGAGCGATCTGACGGTGACCTTGGCCTGGTGCGTGGGATCGTTGGCGTTGTTCGCCGTGCTTGCGGTGCGGATGCAGGCGCGTTGTGCCGCAGCGCGATCGGGGGTGACGCGGCGTACCGCCCGGGCCGCGCGCGACGGCGCGCCGGCTTCCACGGCAACGCCGGCGATTTCGGCGGCCAAACCCGTTGTCAGAGAACGACGTTCCTTCACCGCCTCGATGGCTGCATTCGTGGGGCAGAGCGCTTCGGAGACGGGCAGGCTCTTGCAACGCTGGCGCCGCGACCCGGTGGTCGCCGTGCAGGCGCTGCTGTTCCCGACGCTGCTGCTGCTGGTGTACAAATTGCTCATCGGCAAGGCCGTGCTCACGGTGACGGGGCACGACAGCGTGTACGGTCTGGTCCCGATGTGCGCGGTCGCGGGCGCGATCTTCGGGACTGTGGGCGTCGGCGTGGCGCTCCCGGCCGAACGGGAGTCGGGGCTGCTGGCGAGGTTGTGGGTGCAGCCGGTGCATCGGGCAAGCGCTCTGGCCGGCCGACTCGTCGCCGAAGCCGCCCGCACCACCACCTCCGCTGTTGTGCTCACTGTCTTCGGAATCGCCCTGGGCCTGAGGTTCAGCCACGGCTGGGTCAGCGCGCTCACCTTTGTGCTGCTGCCCGTGGCGATTTCGGCCGGCATGGCGACGGTGGTGATTGCGATCGCCGTTCGCGCGGACGGCAAGGCGATGGTGACCTGGCTGGGCGCCGGCTGCGTCGTGTTGTTGTTCCTCAACACCGGGGTCGCGCCCGCCGAGAAGTTTCCGGGCTGGCTACAACCCGTGGTGCGTTTCCAGCCGATGTCGCCGACGATCGAGGCGATGCGAGCGCTGGCGGGTGGCGGGCCGGTGCTGCGGCCGTTGTGGCAGGTGGCCCTGTGGGCCGCCGCGCTGGTCGTGGTGTTCGCGCCCGCGGCCATCCGCGGTTATCGCGCCGCGGCCGAAGCGGGGTGCTAGTGGGACGGCTCGGGCTGCTGGACCAGGCTGCTTTCCTGCGGCTGCGCGCCACCGGTCAGGGCAGCGCGGCGCAATGCACGTGGCTCTACGACCGCGACGTCAACGTCGACGAATTGCGAGCCTTCACCGACGATCTGA
>NZ_LZKC01000421.1:0-22988 GCF_001672685.1 Mycobacterium sp. E2462 | reverse complement strand
CGCGCGGGACCTGATCGCGATGCGGGAATCCGTCGAAACCGTGACGGTGCACGAAGACGTGCTGCACTACGTGGTGTCGCTGGCCAACGCGACCCGGCACCACCCGCAGGTGGCGGTGGGTGCCAGCCCGCGCGTCGACGACCTGGTTCACGGTCGGCTCGGCGGAGCCACGGTCGAGGCGGCGGCGCAACATCGCGGTCTCGTCCTGTTCGGACAGGTAACGCAGCTCCAACCGGATCGCGAACCGGTCCAGCTGCGCCTCGGGCAGCGGGTACGTGCCTTCATACTCGATGGGGTTGTCGGTGGCCAGGACGATGAACGGCCCTGGCAGCCGGTGGGTTTCGCCGTCGATGCTGACCTGTCCCTCGGCCATCGCCTCGAGCAGCGCCGCCTGCGTCTTCGGCGGGGTTCGGTTGATCTCGTCGGCGAGCAACAGGTTCGTGAAGATCGGGCCTGCGCGGAATGCGAAGCGGCCCGATTGCATGTCGTAGATCGTCGAGCCCAGCAGGTCGGCCGGCAGCAGGTCCGGCGTGAACTGCACCCGCGTGAACTGCAGGCCCAGCGCCGCGGCGAAAGACCTGGCGATCAGCGTCTTGCCGAGGCCGGGCAGATCTTCGATCAGGATGTGCCCGCGGGCGAGGACGGCGATGAGGATGAGCCGCAGCGCGGCCCGTTTGCCGACCACCACGCGTTCGATCTCGTCGAGGACCGCCTCGCAGTGGGCGGTGGTGGTCGCGGCGGGCAGTGTCATGGCGAGATCGCGCCCCCTGTCATACCTGCTCCAGCTTCCGCAGGATCTCTTCCAGCGCCGCGCGGCCCGGCCCCGGTTGGCTGTCACGCGTCAGCGTGACGTTGTTGGGATTGACCCATTCCCACAGATCTACACCGAACAGCATTCGGCCGGTCGCGTGATAGGCCGCGGGGTCCTTCGATCGCCGCTGGCCCGTGGCGATCTCGTAACGCCGCGCGAGCATGGGGCGCAGGTGCCGGTCCCAGTCGGCCCGGGTCGACTCCGACCAGCGAATCGTCGTTTCGGTGGTGGACAGCCACCGGCGCAGCGCGTTGCCCTGCTCGTCGGCGGCGGGCTCGGTCTCGCCGGCCGAATCCTGCGCTAGGGCACGACGAATGCTGAGCAGCACCAACGCCAGGCCGGCGCCCGAGGCGGCGAGCACCCAGCGCCGGTCGTGTTGGGTCAGGGCCAGCAGCTCCATACCCAAGATGAAGCACACGCCCAGCGCGACAGGCCTTTTCACGCGCTCACCCGGACGCCTGGCTGCGCGATCGGAGCTCGTCGAGGACCACGTTCAAGACCCCCACCGCGACGTCGCGATGCCCCTCGTTCATCACGTGCGGGCTGAACCGCGCCTCGGCGAACAGGCTGACCAATTCCGAAGCGGTGTCGGCGCGCAGGGCATGCTGCTCGACGGCGCGGTCCAGCACTTCGGTGGCCGTGTCGAACTGTTGCGGGACGGCGCCGGGGACGCGCGCCAGTTCACGTTCCATGGCCGCGTAACAGGCGATGATCGCCTCCCGCGGTTCGCGGCTGGGGTCCGTCATCTCGGCGAGGCCGCGTTCGGCGGCGCGCGCCAACGTCTCCGAACTCCGTTGAGTCTGCGGGGCTTCGACACGCTCGTCGGAGTAGTGGACCGCGGGCGTCGAGCGCCGGCGCCGCCGCGCCAGGGCAACCGTTCCGGTGATGAGCAGCGACAGCGTCGCAACGGTGGCGACGAGCAGGATCCCTAGCAGGTCGCCGGTGTCGTGGTGCGGGCGCTGCCCGGGGCGCGCCGCGGCGGGAGCATCCGGGCGCGCGGGCGCGCTCGCGTCGGTCGGCGGTGGGGACGCAGCCAGGTGTCCCGGCAGGTGGTGGACCAGCAGCGTCACGATCAGCAGCCACGCGGCGAGCACCGCGAGCCCGAGCACCAGCACGCGCCAGCTGGGGCGGCCTCGACCGGTCCCGAGCATCTCGGACAGGTCACCGACGTGCGGCGCCGCGGCACGCGGATCGCGCAACCGCGCGATGACGGCGAGCGCGACCAGTGATAGCGCCACCGCCAGGGCCGTCACCACGAACAGCAGCGCGACCCCGCTGTTCCCGGATTCACCCGGCGTCGGGGCCCGCCGGGCCGGCAGGTAACCGCGCAGGGCGGCCGCGACGACGAGCAAAAGCACCAGCAGGGCGACGACCCGCCCCGCCGGCCTGTCCGCCGTCACCGCCATTGCCACACCACTCGACCGGTCGCCCACCGCATGCGCGCCGTGGGCTTGCCCCATCCTGGCATGTCGCGCCGAGCGTTATCCACCGTCGGCGGTGCGGCGCGCGAACGCGGGAACTCAGCCGAGCTTAAACGGTGCGAAGCTGCCGTCGAGCACCTCTAGATGCCCGACGGTGCGGCCGGTGACCTTTGCCGGGTCCACGAGCACCAATTCGACTGCGGCGCGGGCGAATTCGTCGGCCGGCGCGGTGTCGTCGAAGTTGCGGGCGTAGTAGGACAGGCCGGGCGTGAGGATGGGCTTGGACGGCGACAGCGCGTTGACCGCGATGTTGTGATCGGCGAGGTCGTACGCCGCGCACTGGGTCAGGTGCTCCAGGGCGGCCTTGGACCCGCCGTAACCCGGCAGCACTGCCCCGCTGCGGTCGGCGTAGGGCCCGTCCCCCGGCAGCCGAGACGCGACCGAGGTGACGTTGACGATCGAGCCGCCACCCGAGCCGATCATGTCGGGACACACCATCTGCATCAGCTCGTAGGCGGCGAACACGGCGATTTCGAAGTGCCGCCGGTAGGCCTGCAACGGCGTGCTGACGAAGCCGGGCCACCCCGGCTTCGACGCAGGCCGCGAACCCGCGGGGGTGCGGCGCGAGGGCGCGTCGGGCCCGGGCGGGCGGCCCGGGGCGGTGAACGCCGCGTTGTTGACCAAGATGTCGACGGGCCCCAGGGCGTCTCGCGCGGAACTGGCCAGCCGCGCGACGTCCTCGCGGTCGGTGAGGTCGGCACGGACGGCGACGGCGCGGCCACCGGCCGCCTCGATCGCCGCGGCCGTCTCGCCGATGGTCCCCGGCAACCGCTCGTCCCAGACCTGCTCGGTGCGTCCGGCGACCGCGACCGCCGCGCCCTCGGCCGCCAAAGCCAGCGCGATCGCGCGGCCCAGGCCGCGGCTGGCGCCGGTGACGATCGCGACGCGGGCCGCCAGGCGGCCCGTCATCCCGTCACCCCGTGGACGACGATGGCCGTGGTCTGCTCCACCCAGCACTCGTCGAGCTCCTCCTCGGGGCGCAGCAGCATCCGCAGCATGGTGGCTCCGCCGATCAGCTCGATCAACCGGTCCGGGTCGACGTCGGGATGGGCCTCGCCGCGGTCGACCGCGTCGCTCAACCGCACCCGCACGGTGCCGAACAGGTCCGCGAAGCGCGACATCACCCGGGCGTTGAGGGCGGGGTCGGCCGTCATGTCGGCCACCAAGCCGGGCAGCGCGGCCCGCACCACCGGGGTGGTGAACACGTCCCGGGTCGCCTCGATCATCATGCGGACGTCGGCGGCGATGTCCCCGGCGGGCGCTTCGAGCGCGGTCGGCGCGGCGGGAAAGGCCGCCTCATGCACCAATTCGGCCTTGCTCGACCACCTGCGGTACAGCGCCGACTTGGTGGTTCCGGCCCGCTCGGCGACCGCGGCCAGACTCAGATTCGAATAGCCCATTTCCACAAGCAATTCGGCGGTCGCGGCTAATATGGCCGAGTCGATACGCGGATCGCGCGGGCGGCCGGCCCCGGGGGCCTTGTCAAGGGTGGACGGGTCTGCTTTCATATCGCTACCTACCGTATCGTAATTGATCGCCGCGACGAAGTGCTCAAGGAATGGAGGCACGCGTGGCCAACGAACCCGTGCTCGACCAGGTCGACCGCCTGCAGCGGTCCAGCCGCGACGTCACCACCTTGCCGGCGGTGCTGTCGGACTGGCTGAGCACCGTGCTGCCCGGCGGCGCCAAGCCCGAGGTCGTCGTCGAAAGCGGCGTCGACGCCACGGGCATGTCCTCGGAGACCATCATCCTGACCGCCCGCTGGCAGCAGGACGGCGAGCCGGTCGAACACAAGCTCGTCACCAGGGTGGCGCCCAGCGCCGAGGACGTCCAGGTGTTCCCCACCTATCGGCTCGACCACCAATTCGAGGTGATCCGCCAGGTGGGCGAGCTGACCGACGTGCCCGTGCCGTCGGTGCGCTGGCTGGAATCGACCGGCGGCGTGCTGGGCACCCCGTTCTTCGTGATGGACTACGTCGACGGCGTGGTGCCGCCCGACGTGATGCCCTACACCTTTGGCAACAACTGGTTCGCCGACGCCGCCCCCGAGCGGCAGCGCGAACTGCAGGACGCCACCGTCGGGGTGCTCGCGACGCTGCATTCAATCCCGAACGCGCAGAAGACGTTTGGCTTCCTCACCGATGGGCAGCAGGGCGACACCGCGCTGCGCCGGCACTTCAACTGGGTGCGCGGCTGGTATGACTTCGCGGTCCCCGACATCGGCGCGTCGCCGCTGCTGGAGCGCACCTTCGCCTGGTTGGAGGACAACTGGCCGGCCGACGTCGCGGGGCGCGAGCCGGTGCTGTTGTGGGGTGACGCGCGGGTCGGCAACGTGCTGTACCGCGACTTCAAGCCCGTGGCGGTGCTGGACTGGGAGATGGTGACGCTGGGCCCGCGCGAGCTCGACGTGGCGTGGATGATCTACGCGCACCTGGTGTTTCAGGAGCTGACCGGCCTCGCCGGCCTGCCGGGGTTGCCGGAGGTGATGCGCGAGGACGACGTGCGCGCCACCTACGAGCGGCTGACCGGTGTCGAGGTGGGCGACCTGCGCTGGTTCTACGTGTACTCCGGGGTCATGTGGGCTTGCGTCTTCATGCGCACCGGTGCGCGGCGGGTGCACTTCGGCGAGACCGACAAGCCCGACGACGTCGAATCGCTGTTCTACCACGCCGGGTTGATGCGGCGCCTGATCGGAGAGGACCAGTAATGCTCGGACCGCTCGACGAATACCCGGTGCACCAGATCCCGGCGCCGATCGCGTGGCCGGGCTCCTCAGACCGCAACTTCTACGACCGGTCGTACTTCAACGCCCACGACCGCACCGGCGACATCTTCGTGATCAGCGGCATCGGTTACTACCCCAACCTCGGCGTCAAGGACGCGTTCTTCCTGGTCCGGCGCGGCGACACCCAGACCGCGGTGCACCTGTGCGACGCCATCGACTCCGACCGGCTCAACCAGCGTGTCAACGGCTACCGCATCGAGGTGATCGAGCCGCTGCGCAGGCTGCGCCTCGTCCTCGACGAAACCGAGGGCGTCGCCGCCGATCTCACGTGGGAAGGCCTGTTCGACGTGGTCCAGGAGCAGCCGCACGTGCTGCGCGCCGGCAACCGGGTGACCCTGAACGCGCAGCGCTTTGCGCAGCTGGGCAGCTGGAGCGGCCGGCTGGCCATCGACGGCGAGGAGATCGCCGTCGACCCCGCCGTCTGGATCGGCAGCCGGGACCGGTCGTGGGGCATCCGGCCCATCGGCGAACCCGAGCCCGCGGGGCGCCCCGCCGACCCGCCCTTCGAGGGCATGTGGTGGCTTTACGTGCCGATGGCGTTCGACGACTTCGCGATCGTGCTGATCATCCAGGAGGAGCCCAACGGGTTTCGCTCGCTCAACGACTGCACCCGCATCTGGCGCGACGGCCGCGTCGAACAGCTCGGCTGGCCGCGGGTCGAGATCCACTACCGGTCCGGCACCCGGATCCCCACCGGGGCGACCATCGACGCCACCGCGCCCGATGGCACCCCGGTGCACTTCGACGTGGAATCCAGACTCCCCGTGCCGATTCACGTCGGCGGCGGCTACGGCGGCGACTCGGACTGGCTGCACGGCACATGGAAGGGCGAGAAGTTCGTCGAGCGGCGCACTTATGACATGACCGACCCGGGCATCGTCGCGCGGTCCGGCTTCGGCGTCATCGACCACGTCGGCCGCGCGGTGTGCCGCGACGGCGACGGCGAAGCCGTTGAGGGCTGGGGTCTTTACGAGCACGGCGCGCTCGGCCGCCACGACCCCTCGGGCTTCAGAGACTGGCTCACCGTCGCGCCGTAGCCCTTACGACCCGACGTCGGTCGGGCTCCCGTGGCAGTACGACAGCACATGCTCGCGCACCAGCTCGCCGACATTCGGATCGTGCCTGGCGAAGGCGTCGACGATCGCGGTGTGATCGTCGACGTTGTCGTGTAATCCGGTGCGAAGTAGGCGGAGCGACAGGTTTGTCCACACTTCGATGCCGAGCGATTCCCACACCGCGAGCAACACTGCGTTGCCCGAACTCGCGACGATCTCGCGGTGGAACGCGACGCCGGCCCGAACCTGCATGCCGACGTCACCCAACTCCGCGGCCCGCCGGATCTCGTCGGTATGCCGCTGCAATGCCGTCACATCACCGGCCAGCTTGTCGACCGCAAGTGAGGCCGCGAGGCCTTCCAGAGCTGCTCGCACGGGGTACATCTCGAGCAGGTCGCCGGCACCGATGTCGCGCACCCGCGCGCCCTTGTTCGGCTCCGAGCTGACCAGCCGCAGTGCTTCCAGATCGCGCAGCGCCTCGCGCACGGGCGCTTGGCTGACGTTCAACTCGGTGGCGACCTGGCGTTCCACGATACGGTCACCGGGTTGCCACCGACCGCTGATCAGCCCGTCGAGCAGCACACCCAGAATCTGTTCGCGAAGCGGCATGCCCCGAACTTCAGGCCGCCCGTCGGACGCGTTGGACACCGCCTAACTCTAGGCCTGCCGCCAGACCCGGTTGCGGACATCGGCGAGAGTCGGCCCGGGCTCCCGGTTTATCTGCATCACCCGACACTTGATGCCGCCACACGCCTTCCGGATCTGTGTACCGGTCACTTCGATAACCTGCACGCCGGCGGCCCGGATTTTCTCGTTCGTCCGGTGGCAGTCCGCGTGGGCGATCACCTTGCCGGGCTCGAGCAACAGCACATTGCACGGCGCGAGGAAATCGCGCTGCTCTTCTGGATCAGCTTCGATCAGTTCGAAGTTGTTGTCGTACAACCAGGTACGCGCCTCCCAGTCCAGCGCTGCCGGTGAGACGATGAGCTTTCCCACGTCGATCGCGTTGATGTTGATGTCCGGATGCGCGCAGGCACCGGTGGCTTTGTTGAAGAAGCCTTCCACGGCGGGGCGCAGTTGCAGGTTGTGAAACTCCTCGGTGCCGCTGGTTCTGGATATAGCGTCGACGAATTGGTCCGTTCCACGCTGGTCGTACGAGGCCGAGAGGCAGGTGACCAGCACCTCCTCGGCGATCATGTTGCAGGCGCCTGGCTCCATGGCGCCTTCGGTGATCGCGACAAGCGGCGGAATGTTCAACGTGTTCCACGCCCACTTGGCGAGGTACTCGGTGACGCCGACCATGCCGGGCAGGAATCCGAAACGCGAAATGACCGATCCGCCGCGCCAAATCGAGCCCCAGGACAAGAACACATGGCCCATCAGTGGCCCGTAGGCATTGGTCGGCTCGTCGGGGTAATCGATCCAGTGCACGGTGATGCCGTTGCTCTGCAAAGCCGTTGCCAATTCCTCGGTTTCGCGTTGAAACGCGGCCAGGTCGACCGGGCCACGGTCCGGGACACCCATCAGGCCTTGGAAAAACGCCGGGTTCTGCCGGTATTGCGGGCTCTGATCGTGGATGGTGTGTTCGGTCGGCATGTGCAGGGCAACCTCGGTCAATCGGCCGATGCCGTTGAAACCGAACGAACGCCCCGCTACCGCCTCGGCCTGGTACGTCCGGTAGTCCGCCTGATGCGTGGCGCGCACGAACTCGTAGGTGCTGATGCCGTCCCGATAGTGCGGGATGTCCGTCAGCCGCCAATCCTGGTAGGCGCGGGCGGATTTGGGTGCGTCGATGGCCGTCATCTGATTCCTCCGGCGTAGGTGGACTCGCTCCATGCCAATTTGATCGATGATCGATCATTTGTCAAATGGGTATATCGCTCGCTCCAGAACCCACCGCTAGCCTCGCCGGTATCGCGCACCGGGGTGGTCGTCAGCCAGCAACGGGCCGGCGCCGCCGAGCCGCTCGCGCAGCGTGGCACGCGGCACGCTCTCGGGCACCCGACCGCGGCGCCGCAGCTCCGGGACCACCAGGTCGGCGAAGTCGGCGAAGGTGCCCGGCGTCGTCACGTAGGCGACGTTGAACCCGTCGACGTCGGCCTCCTCGACCCACCGCTCCAACTCGTCGGCCACCTCGGTCGGCGAACCGGCGAGCACCGGACCGCGCCCGCCAAGTCCCACCTCTTCTGCCAATTCCCTGACGGTCCACTGCCTTTCGGGCGCGGCGGTGGTGAATGCGGCCAGTGCGGAGCGGTTGGCGTCGGTCTCGACGTAGCGCAGCGGCTCGTCCGGGTCGAGCTCGGCCAAGTCGACCCCGGTCCAGCCGCCGAACAGGGCCAGCGCGCCGCTGGTGCTGACAAAGCCGCGATACTCGTCGAGCTTGGCCAGCGCCCGCTCGTGGGTTTCGGCGACCACCGGGGTCACCATGGTGAACACCTTGATGGAGCGCGGATCGCGGCCCAGGTCGGCCGCGGCCGCGCGCAACGCCTGCACCGGCCCGCGCACCACCTGTGGCGTGGGACCGGACACGAACACCGCCTCGGCGTTCGCGGCGGCGAACCTGACCCCGCGCGAGGACGCGCCGGCCTGAAACAGCGTGGGCGTGCGCTGCGGCGACGGTTCGCACAGGAACGGGCCCGGTACCGAGAAATACCGGCCCTTGTGCTCGATGTCGTGGACCTTGGCCGGATCGGTGAAGACGCCGCGGTGCGCGTCGCGCACCACCGCGTCGGCTTCCCAGGAGCCCTCCCACAGCTTGTAGCAGACCTCGAGGTACTCGTCGGCGATCTCGTAGCGCTGGTCGTGCGGGATCTGCGCGTCCAGGCCGAGATTGCGCGCGGCGCTGTCCAGATAGGAGGTGACGATGTTCCACGCCACCCGCCCGCCGGTGAGGTGATCCAGCGTGCCCAACCGGCGGGCCAGCGAGTAGGGCTGCTCGTAGGTCAACGACAGGGTGATCCCGAAACCGAGCGACTCGGTCACCGCCGCCATCGCCGAGACGGCGGCGGTGGGGTCGTTGACCGGGAACTGCGCCGCGTCGATCACCGCGGCGTCTCGCGAACCACCGTAAACGTCGTAGGCGCCCAGCACGTCGGCGAGGAACAGCGCGTCGAAGCCGCCCGCCTCCAGCAGGCGCGCCAGGTCGGTCCAGTACCCCAGTTCGCGGTACCGGTGGCCCTGGTCCTCGGGGTGGCGCCACAACCCGGCGGACTGATGCCCGACGCAGGCCATGTCGAAGGCGTTGAGGAAGATTCTGCGCGTCACACTCACTCGATTTCGTCGGAGCTGGTCTCCCGCGCCGCGTAGGCCGCCGCGCCGGTGAGCGCGGACAGCACGGCGAAGTATCCCACGATCCACCATGGCTTGCCGCCGCCGAACGCCAGCAGCGACGCGGCGATCAGCGGAGCGAAGCCCCCCGAGAGCACGGCGCCGATCTGGTAGCCCAGCGACGAGCCACTGTAGCGCAGTCGCGTGTCGAACAGTTCGGCGAACCAGGCGGCCTGCGGACCGTACATGGAGTCGTGAACGATGTTCACCCCGAACACGATTGAGGCCACCACCGCGATCGCCGATCCCGTCCCGGCGGCCAGGAAGAACGTCGCCAGGGCCAGCACCCCGGCCACCGCGCCGAACAGGTACGGCGGCCGGCGGCCGATGCGGTCCGACAGCCACGCCCAGGCCGGGGTGCTGATGAATCCGAGGGCCGACGAGATCAGCACCGCGATCAGGCCCACCGCGCTGCCCTTGCCGAACGAATCCTGCAGGTAGGTCAACGAGTACGTGGTCAGCAGCACGAACAGCGCGATCTGCGACAACCGTAAACCGGTGGTGAGCACCACGTTTCGCGGTTGCCTGCGCAACACCTCCACGATGGGCAGCCGCGCGAGGTCGTCGCGTTGCTTGAGGCGGCCGAAGATCTCGGCGTCGGTCAGCCGCAACCGTAAAAACAGGCCGAGACCCACCAGAACGGCGCTGAGCAGGAACGGGATTCGCCACCCGTACGCCAGGAAGCCGGCCGGTCCGGTGGCGGTGCGAGTGATGAAGAACACCGACGTCGCCAGCAGCATGCCGGCCGGGGAGCCCAGCTGGGTGAAGCTGCCGAACAGCCCGCGCCGCCCTGGCGGGGCGTGTTCCACCGACAGCACCGCGGCGCCGCCCCATTCGGCGCCCACGGCGAGTCCCTGCAACACCCGCAGCCCCGCCAGCAGGGCGGGCGCCAGCAGTCCCGACTGCGCGTAGGTGGGTAACACCCCGATGGCGGTGGTGACCAAGCCCATCGCCAGCAGCGCCCCCACCAGGACGGCCTTGCGGCCCACCCGGTCCCCGATGTGCCCGGACAGGATCGCGCCCAACGGCCGCGCCCCGAAACCGGCGGCGTAGGTCGCGAACGAGGCCAACGTCCCGGCGGTCGAGGACACGTTCGGGAAGAACAGCGGTTTGAACACCAACGCGGAAGCGGTGGCGTACAGGTAGAAGTCGTACCACTCGATGGTGGTGCCGACCATGCTGCCCAGGGCGACGGTGCGCAGGCCGGGCCCCGGCGGGGCGTCCGGCCCGACCTGGGCGGTCGGGGCCGAGCTAGTGGCAGTCACGCGGCACCACCGTAGCGAAAGCGGCGAGGTCAACCCAGGTTTGCCCTCGCGGTGAGGCGAACACGGGCCGTCGACTCGCGGCCCCGCCGCGCCGCCGGCCGTCGTCACCGCAACGGACGCGCGGTCGGGTTCGCCGTACAAGCGGCGGGAGAATGCGGTTCACTGGAGCCCGTGACGAAGCCGCCGCGCATCTACGACGTCGTCGTGGTCGGCGCCGGCTTCGCCGGTTTGGCCGCGGCCCGGGAGCTGACGCGGCAGGGCCACGACGTCGTGGTTTTCGAGGGCCGCGACCGGGTGGGCGGGCGCTCGCTGACCGGCAACGTCGCCGGCTTGCCGGCCGACATGGGCGGCACCTTCGTGGGCCCGACGCAGGACGCCGTGCTGGCGCTGGCGGCCGAGCTGGGCGTGCCGACCGTTCCGACCCATCACGAGGGCAAGAACCTGATCCATTGGCGCGGCTGGACGCATTCCTACCGCGGCACCATCCCCAAGCTGTCACTGACCGGGCTGCTGGATATCGGCCGGTTGCGGTGGCAGTTCGACAGAATCGCGCGCAGCATCCCGGTGGCGACCCCGTGGGACGCGCGCCGCGCCCGCGAGCTGGACGGCGTGTCCCTGGGCGGCTGGCTGCGCTCGGTGCGCGCGACGGCCTCGTCGCACGACCTGCTGGCGATCGTCGCGCGGGTCACCTGGGGCTGCGAACCCGACGAGGTGTCGATGCTGCACGCCGCCCGCTACGCTCACGCCGCCGGCGGCCTGGACCGGCTGCTCGACGTCGAGAACGGCGCGCAGCAGGACCGGTTCCCCGGCGGCACCCAGCAGATCGCCCAGGCCGCGGCCGACGAGCTGGGCGCGCGGGTGGTCCTCAACGCACCCGTCCGCCGCGTCGAGCGCCACGGCGGGGGCGTCACGGTCACGACGGACGCCGGGCAGGCCGAGGCGGGCTTCGTGATCGTCGCCGTCCCCCCGGCCCACCGGGCGGCGATCGAGTTCACTCCCCCGCTGCCGCCCGAGCACGAGCAACTGGCCCGGCACTGGCCGCAGGGCCGGCTCAGCAAGGCCTACGCGGCCTATTCCACGCCGTTCTGGCGGACCGCCGGCTTCTCCGGCCAGGCGCTGTCCGACCGGGGGCCGGTGTTCATCACCTTCGACGTCAGCCCGCACGCGGACGGCCCGGGCATCCTGATGGGCTTTGTCGACGCCCGCGCGTTCGATGCGCTGCACCCCGACCAGCGCCGCGACGACGCGCTGCGCTGCTTCGCCACGTTGTTCGGTGACGACGCGCTCAAACCGCTCGACTACGTCGACCATTGTTGGGGCAGTGAGCCGTTCGCGCCCGGCGGTCCGACGGCGGCGGTGCCGCCGGGTTCGTGGATGCGTTTCGGGCGGTGGCTGCGCGAGCCGGTGGGCCCCATCCACTGGGCCGGCACCGAAACCGCCGACGTCTGGACCGGATTCCTCGACGGCGCAGTGCGATCCGGCCAGCGGGCGGCCGCGGAGGTCAACGCGCGGCTATGAGCTGATCAGGCTGGTCCGCGGGTCGTGAGCCACCGACTCGGCGAGCGCCCGCAGGTGGCCGCTCACGGTCCGCGGGTGTTCCAGCATCGAGCAGTGCCCGCCGGGCAACTCGACGAGGCCGACGACGTTGGGTGCGGTGCGGGCGATCCGGCGGGCCTGGCTGATCGGCGTCAGCCGGTCGCGTTGGCTGCCGATCACCAAGGTCGGCACCGTCAAGCCGTTCAGGTCCAGGTGTTTGGCCCCGAGTGACGCGACGAGCGTGCGCGCGCATCCGGAGCGCCCGGCCGGGGAGGTCTGCTCGAACAGTTCGTAGATGAGGCTCGCGACGGCGGGGCCGGCGTCGCGACCCGTCGCCAGCATCCCGACCAGGTAGCGGCTCGGGACGCGCGCGGGCGCCGGGACCGGGAATCCGCCGAAGGCGGCGAGCAGCGCGCGCCCGGCCAGGATTCGGGCCGGCGACAGACCGCGGGGCACGGGCAGCAGCTGAAGTTTCTGCAGCAGGTCCCCGGTGGTGGTGTTGATCAGTGCGACGGCGTCGGCTCGACGGGCCACCTTGTGGCGGTACCGCGCCGACCAGGCGGCGATGGCGATGCCGCCCATCGAGTGACCGGCCAGCACCGCACGCTCGTGCGGTGCCAGCGTCGCGTCCAGCACCGAATCCAGATCGGAGGCAAGGTCTTTGAGGCCGTAATTCTTGCGGCGCGGCAGGCCGCTTCGGCCGTGGCCGCGGTGGTCGAAGGCGATCACCCGGTAATCGGCGGACAGGTCGGCGATCTGATACGCCCACGCCCGCAGCGCGCACGTGATGCCGTGCGTCAACACGATCGGGTAACCGTCGGCCGGTCCGAAAACCTCGGCGTGCAACCGGGTTCCGTCGGCCGACCTGACGGCGACCGTGCGGCTCGGCGGCAATGTTTCGGGGAAGGGCATCCTATTGCGGGCTGTCGCCCCGGCGCGAGAACCGGACGCGCCGGCCGATCGTCGAGCATTCATCGCCGCTCCCCCCGATCGCGGCACCGTTGCCGCAGCTAAGGAATGAACCGACTGTACCCCCACGCGGAGACCGGCATTGGCAATTCCGGCGAACCACCGTGTGAGACGCTGGCATCCGTGTCCCCGTTCTCCCGGCGGGAATTGCTGACGGCGGCAACGAGCTGCGTCGGCGGGTTGGCCGGCGGCGCGCTGTTCGGTGCCTGCGCGTCGAGGCCGGTGAGCCCGGCGACCGGTGGCGCGCCGGTGCCCAACGACGCCGTCATCGTCGTCGGCGCCGGCATGGCGGGCCTGGCCGCCGCGCGCACCCTGCGCGACGCCGGCCGGCCGGTGTGCGTCGTCGAGGCGCGGGATCGGATCGGCGGCCGGGTGCACACCGACCGGGGCTGGGGCGTGCCGCTCGAGCTGGGCGCGTCGTGGATCCACGGGACCACCGACAACCCGGTGCTGGAGTTGGCCCGGCGCGCCAACGCGCAACTCGTCGCCACCGACTACTACGGTTGGGCCGAGCTCGCGGTGGATCCGGCATTGCCGCCGCTGCACTACGACAGCGCGAAGTGGCGCGCCTTCGTCGAACGCGCGCGCGGCGGCGCCGACGGCGCGAGCCTGGGCGCCGCGGTGCGGGCCGCCGCCGCGCGCGAAAGGATTTCGGCGGTCGAGCGTGCGGAACTGGCTTTCTACCTCACCACCGAGGTCACCGACGAATGCGCCGCGGACCCCGACGACCTGTCCGCCAACGCCTTTGACAAGGGCGACGACGCCACCGGCGATCAGGACGCGGTGACCAACGGCTATGACGCCCTGCCTCGGCAGCTCGCCGACGGGTTGCCGGTCGTGCTGAACTCTCCGGTCACGGCGATCAGGCAGCGCCGCGACAACGTCGTCGTGCGGACCACGGGTCGAACGTACGAGGGGCCCGCCGCCATCGTCACCGTCCCCCTCGGGGTGCTGAAGTCACAGACGATCGCGTTCGACCCGCCGCTGCCCGACGAACACGCGCACGCGGTGCGCGCCCTCGGATTCGGCGTGTTGTCCAAGAGCTTCTTCCGCTTCGACAAACGACACTGGCGGACGGACAACGCGTTCTACCAATACCTCGGCGCCGAGGACGCGTCGTGGGCGCAATGGTTCACGCTGCCCTACGCCGCCGGCCCGATCGCGGTGGCGTTCAACGGCGGTGCCCGTGGCCGCACCGTCGAATCCTGGCCTCCCGAAAGGCAACTCGCCGAGGCGTCACCGGTCGCGCGCCGGATCTTCGGCGACCGGGTAGCGCTGACCGCGGCACGGACGTCGGCGTGGAGCCTCGATCCCTTTGCGCGCGGTGCGTATTCGTTCCACGCGCCCGGCTCCGGAATCGACGACAGGCTGCGGTTGCGGCAACCGATCGGCGAGCGGGTCTACTTGGCGGGCGAGGCCGTCGGCGCGGACAACCCGGCCACGGTGACCGGCGCCGTGGTCAGCGGCCGCTACGCCGCCAACCAAGTGCTCCAGCGATTGAATGGTTGACCACCGCCGGACGGCCCTGGGGCTCTTGCTGGCTTGCCAGCCGCGACGCGAACCGCCGACGCGCCCGGGTGGCGCGGTCGATGTCGCGCAGCGCCGTAGGCACCGAGTCGGCCAGCGACAGCCCGCGGGCGGGCAGCACCCGCGTGATTCGCCGCAGGGCCGAGCCGTCGACCACCACGCACCGGACGTTGGCCCGGCGAGCTTCTCGGGACAACAGCTCCACGGCGGTGAGCCCCGCCACGCTCATAAAGTCCAGGTCGGTCAAATCCAGGATCAGCGGGGCGCGTAACCGGGAGAAGCGTCGAATCGTCTCCGTGAGCAGGCCGGCGTTGTAAGCGTCGACGTCACCCTCGATGCGCAGCACGGTGGCGACACTGCGTGCGTGCACGTGCAATTGCGCACCGGCGCAATCGATTTCGTAGCGGCTGCGCGGCTCGCCGAGCAGCTGGGGTGCGCTGTCGGATCCGCGCAGGTTAGGAAAAGCAGTCATAGGGGTGCCCTTAATGCTTGTCATGTGCAGGGCGAGCGACAACGGTGTCCGAGTGGCGCCCGTTAAAAAACGGCAGCTGGGGACTCAACCTGACTCGATCCTACCGCCGATGCCGGCCCGGCGGCGTTTCCCGCGGGTGGACGGGATGGGCCGCAGGCTAGGCAAAACCGGGGTCGAACAGGCGTTTTCCCGCGGAAAAACCCGGTGAATGTCGTGGGCGTGGGCGGGCCTGTTCGCGCCCCGATCGGGCGGCACGGGTTGAAATCGCGGTGCGGTTATGTGGGCCCGGTCACGCGGGCAGGCCCGGCTGGCGCAGCGTGGTGTGCGGGCTCTGCCCGTAGGTCTGCCGGTAGAGCACCGCGAACCGGCCGGTGTGCGCGAAACCCCAGCGCTGAGCGATCTCGGTGACCGTGGCGGTGGACGGCTCGCCGGCGAGCAGGTCCTGGTGAGCGCGGTTGAGCCGCACCCGCCGCATGTACTCCGTCGGCGTGGTGTCGAGCTGGCGGCGGAACAGGTATTGCACCGCCCTCGGCGTCAGGTGCACGGCCGCCGCGACGTCGTTGATGCCCACCTCCGCCGCGGCGTTGCGATGGATGAACGACACGGCTTCTTTGAGCGTCTCCGGCAGCGCCGGCTCGTCGCCCGGATTGCGTTCGGTGACATTGGACGGAAAGCACTCGAGTAACGCCACGGCGAGCAACTGCGCCATTCCGGTGACGATCAACGGTTGCTGGGCGGTGTCCGCCGACGCCAGACCGGCGGTCACGTACTCCAGCGCCCGCTGCCAGGCGCGCACCGCGGCGCCGGACCGGGGGCGCTGGTCCACGAACTGGATCTGCTGGGCCAGCGCGCCCTGCCAGTCGGCGGCGACCTTGTGCAGCACGTCGGCGGCGACGCTCACCACGTCGAAGCGCGCCCCGTTGCACTGCAGCGCGCACGACATGCCGTGCGTGACGAGCAGGGGCACGTCCAGGGCCGTCAGGGATGCCCCCGCCACGGCCAGCGAACCGGCGCGAGGCTGGATGACGACCGCCGTCGCGGACGCCGGGACCTCCAGGACCGCCCGCCCCTGGATCATCACGTCATCGACCGTCAGGAAGCCCGCCTCACAGCGCCGGTGCGACACCGCCGTCGCGGGGGTCATCCCCGAGACCCGCCAGCCGGGCCGGTAGACGCTGGCGAAGAAGCGGCGCAGCACCTGCGGGTCGATGGTGCGAAACTGGCTGTGCTTGACCGCGACCGCGGCTCGCTCCCGCCGCGGCGCCTCGCCCCGCTGGCCCGGATCCGGCTCGGGGTGACCGACGTCGGCCTGCCCGGTGGGGGCGGCGAGCTGCTCGCCGGCCGCCGAGCCGGCGGCGTGTCCCGTCATGGTGGTCATCACCGAACCTCCAGGGCCATGGATGCTGACATCATCGCATCACCGCCGGCCCGCCGACTGCAAGTGTCCCGACAGGGTGCGCTCGACCGCGACCTGCCGGTAGATGTTCAGCGCGTCGTGCGCGATCCGGTCCCAGGCGAACCGCGAGACCGCGCGGCTGCGACCCGCCGAGCCCATGCTCTCGCACTGAAAGCTCTGACCGACCAGGCCGCGCAGGGTGGCGGCCAACGCCCGCGGGTGTTCCGGTGACAGCACCAGCCCGGTGACGTTGTCCACGATGACGTCAGGCAGGACGCCGACGGGCAGCGCCACCACCACCGCGCCGCAGGCCATCGCCTTGAGCGCCGGCGCGGGGTGCGGCGGTTGGCGCGGGGCGCACACGACCGCGTCGGCGGACCGCAACAGCACGGCGAGGTTGTCGTCGTCGACCGTGCCGGCGAAGCCCACCCGGTCGCGCACCCCCAGCTCGGCGGCCAGCCGGCGCAGTCCGGCGCGCGCTTCGTCGTGGTCGGCGGTGCTGGCGTCGGTCTCCGCGAAAACCACCTCGGCGCCTGGCACCCCGGCCAGGGCGCGCAACACCAGATCGAAACCGTTGTGCGGCAACGGATTCGACGCAGGACAAACGATGCGATGCAGCCCGGTGCGCGCGGACACCGGGCCGGTCGGGGTGAATCGCTCGACGTCCACACCGCACGTCAACGCCGACACCCGCGCCCGGCTGCGGCGCAGCCGCGCGAGCAGGTCGACGTCGCCGCTGCTCTCGCCCGTCGCCCACACTGCGCTGCGCGCCAGCATCGCCTCGACGCGACCGCGCGGGCTGTCTGCGTCGCCGGCGGCGCTCAGGCCCGAGAGGCTCTGGACGGTGGGAATGCGGTGCCGGCGCGCGGCCAACTGCGCGGCTAATCCGCCCAACCACCCGTACGCGTGCACGACGTCGGGACGGCTCGACGCCCACTTGCGTTCCAGCGCGGCCGCCCACTCCCCGACGAAGGGCATCACCTCGGCGGGTGACACCGGCCCGGACGGGCCGACGGGGGTGCACACGGTGCGTGGGCCGGACGACGGCGTGGAGCGGCGGCGCCGCTGCCGCAGGTACAGCGCCGCCTCGTGGCCACGGGCGCCGACCGCGGCACACAGGTGCTGGGGGTCGTCGTGGACGATGTCATCGCCGCTGACGAACGCAATCTTCACTTTGAACTCCCCGTGCCGCTAGGGTGTCGCAATTCTGGCCTCTTGGCGACGGGGCGTACCCGGGCCCTAAGGGGCCAAACCCGGCGGCTTCGCCCAGCGCGCCCGTGCTTCGCCTGCCGGACAGCGCGCGCCGGTGATCGGCGACGAGATCGCGGCCGCGCCGTCGACGGTGGACACTGAGGGCATGACGACGGACACGCATCGTCCGGTGATCGAAATGGTCGTCCTGGTGGCCTCGGCCGGAGGGCTGGCCAGTCTGACGGCCGTGCTGCGGGAGCTGCGCACCGAGCTGCCGGCCGCCGTCGTGGTCCAGCAGCATCTCGGCGGTCACGACAGCGTGCTGCCGAACGTCTTGGCGCGGCAGACGGACCGTCCCGTCGGGTGGGCCCAGCACGGCCACCGCCCGGCGCCGGGACGAGTGGTGGTGTGTCCGCCGGGGGCGCATCTGGAGTTCTCCCCGCACGGCGTCTGCCGGTTGCGTCCCTCGCTCGCGGCCGCGGACCACCGTTTCGACGTGCTGCTGACGTCGGTGGCCCAGTCGTACGGTCCGCGCAGCGTGGGCGTGGTGCTGTCGGGTTCGGGGCGCGACGGCGCCGTGGGCACCGCCGCGATGCGGCGGGCGGGCGCGCAGGTGATTGCCGAGAGCCCGGAGACCGCGCGGTTCGCCTCGATGCCGGCGGCGGCCGCGCGGGCCGGCGCCGGCCTGGTGCTGCGCATCGAAACAATCGGCCGCACCCTGACCGCCCTCGTGGACGGCGTTGCGGTGCCCGATGCGCTGGTCACCGCGTTGATCGGCGCGAGCCCACGCGACCGCGCATCCGGACCGCCGGCGGGTTTCGACGAAGCGTGGCTGGCCGGTGCCGTGTCGAACGCGGCGGGCCGCGCCGAGCTGGCGCGGCTGCGGGCCGCGGAGCTCGCGCGTCGCCGCAAGGATCTGTCGTCGGGCTTCGGCGTCGACGCGCGCACCGCGGCCACGGCCCAGCGCAGGGCGGCGGAGTCGCGGCGCCGTGCGCAGCTGGCGCATCAGGCGGCGGCGGAGGCGGCCGCCCGGTGGGGCTCCTAGCCGTCGGCCGGCAGGGCCGTCGGTAAGTCAGCCGCGCGGCTGCTGGTTCACCAGGTCCATCAGCAACAACGCTCCACCAACTGCCCCGTCGCTCGAACGGAACGAAGTGCAGGTGACCCGCACCCGGGCCGGCCGGCCGCGGCGGTTGACCGCGTCCAGCTCGATCTCACCGGAGCTGTCCGGGTCCACGAACGCGTTGCCGATCAACGGTCGCACGCCGTCCAGCGGCAGCCCGATGTCCAAGGCGGTCAGCCGCAGGCCCGTCGCCTCCTCGGCGCGCAACCCCCAGAGCTCCTCGCAGCCACGGTTCCACAGGATGACCTTCATCTCGCGGTCGACCACCACCATGCCCATGTGCACCGAGTCGATCAGCGAATCCAGGAAGCCCTTCGCGTCGTCGAGCTCGACGCTGCGTTCGCGCAGCATGTCGTTGATGGTGTGCAGTTCGTCGTTCGTCGACTGCAACTCCTCGTTCATGGTCTCGAGCTCTTCGTTGGTGGATTGCAGCTCTTCGTTGGTGGTCTCGAGCTCCTCGACCGTGGATTGCAGTTCCTCGTTGGTGGTTTCGAGCTCCTCGTTGGTGGACTGCAACTCTTCGTAGGCGGCCTCGAGCTGCCGGTTGGTCTGCACCACCTTGTCGAGCAGCGCCCGCGTCGCGGTGACGTCGAAGAAGACGATCGACACACCCAGTAACCCGTTCTCGGTGTCCACCAAGGGATTCACGTGGATCTCGAACCAGACCGTGTCTGCGCCCGGCCGCTGCCACTTGACGTCCTGGATGCGCGCGGAGCGGCGCTCCACCTTGGCCTGCTCGAGGTAGGCGCGCAGCTCGACCGGGCGGTAGGACACCTCGAGATCCCGCAGCAGCCGGCCGATGTCGCGGGCCGACAGGCCGAAGATGGATTCCGCCTGCTGGTTGATCATGGCCACGGTGTCCTCGCCGGTGACCACGATCTGGGCGACCGGGCTGGCGCGAAACGCCAAGTCCCGCACGTTGGTCAGGCCCGGCTGGTCGATCTGGCGTTCGTAGAAGGTGCCGGCCGGGTCGTAGCGTTCTCCGCTGCTGTGGGAGCCGGCCGCCTTCCGGAAGATTCGGTGTTTGAGGTTCAACGGCGTGTAACGGTCGCCATGGCTGAGCAACATCTCGGCGTGCCCAAGGAACAGCGTTCCCTGCGGCGCCAGGGCAAAGTGCAAGCGCCCCAACACGTTTCTTTGCGTCTCCGCGTTGAGGTACATCAGCGTGTTACGGCACACCAGCAGGTCCACACGGGAAATCGGCGCGTCCTTTACCAGGTCGTTGCGGCCGAAGATGACGGCGCGCCGCAGATCTTTGTGAAACACGTAGCGGCCGTTGACATGTTCGAAGTAACGCGGCAACAGCGCCTCCGGCACAGATTCGACCGCCTTAGCCTCGTAGGAGGCGGCGCGCGCCTCGGTGAGCGCGTCCTCGTCGACGTCGGTGGCGTAGATCTTGGCGCGCTGCCGGAACGCCTCGGGCCCAAGCGCTTCCGAGAGAAGCATCGCCAGGGTGTACGCCTCCTGGCCCGAGGCGCATCCCGCGCTCCACACCCGGATGGGATCGGTGGGGCCGCGTTCGGCCAGCATCCGCGTGATGACCTCGGAGCCGATGAATTCCCACGCGTCGGGATCGCGGAAGAACGAGGTGACGTTGATGAGGATCGTGTTGAACAGCGCCGTGAATTCATCCGAGCTGGCCTGCAGGTAGTCGAGATACTCCTCGAAGGAGCCATACCCGGCGTGGTCCATCCGGTGGCGGACCCGGCGCATCAACGAGGTGCGCTTATAACCGGTGAAATCGAAACCGCGAGAGTCGCGCATGTAACGCAACAGGGCCTCGAAAGCCTCGTCCGTCGTGCCGTCCATCGAAGTCCCGTCCGCGTAGGGGTTCGCCGAAGGAGATGAACATTACTCGGTGTCAGAACCGATTCTCGTGACCGACCACCGCCCACACCGTCTTGCCCGACGGTGTGGGAGTGGCGCCCCAGGACCGGCACAGGGCGGAGACGATGGCCAGGCCCGAGACGGCCCCGGCGTCCCCGTTAGCGTCCTCGTGCCGGGCGGGGAGGCGCTCGCTGCAATCTTGCACCGCGACGGTGACGGCGTCCCCGAGACTCTCCACGATCAGAATGGGCGCGCTCTGCGTATGGTCGAGGACGTTCTCGACGAAGACGGTCGAGAGGGTCGCCGCGACGGGGGCCAGCTCGGGATGGCCCCAGTCCGTCAACCAGTCGGTGACGGCGGCCCGCGCCCGGTCGAGGCTGTCCCGGGTTCGGGAGAGTTCGGCTCGCGCCCGGCGCCGGATGTTGGGTTGATTGCCGGCCGCCGCCCGCAGCGCCGTATCCATGCCGGCATGCATCGGCACGTACCGGGTGACGCCGCTTCCGACGATGTCGCGCCGCATCGCGGGATCCGAACACACCAGCAATATCGGCACGTCCGGCCACACGCTGACGTGCCAGCGGGCGCTGGTGAACACCGTCCACGCCGACGCCGAAGGCGCGCTCAGCCCGCTGACGTCGACGATCACGGCGCTCGGCTCGTCGAGGGCGGCCTTGATGACGGTGTCGCGGATGTGCCGATAGGTGGAGCTGTCCAGCATCCCGTGCAGCACCAGAACCGGCACCTCCTGTTGCGGGTGCAGGTCGATGCGCACGGCCGATCGCGGCTCAGTCACCGCCGTCCTCCTGGGCCTGCGTGGCGTTCGACAGCCGGTCGCTGAGGACGGTCAGCGCCTGCTCGGTCTCCTCGGCGATGCGCGTGTACCGCTCGAAGAGTGGGCCGCGACCCGCCTTGCGGGCGAGTTCCCCCGACAGCCGCACCTTTTCCTGCAGGCTGCGCACCGCGACCCACAGCGCCCCCTCCAGCTCCTGGTCGCGGGCGTTGAGCAGCGCTTCGGCGGTCCACGCGTGGCCCACCTGGCAGCGAAAATTGCCGTCGCTGACGGAGGCCAGCGACCCATTGCAGTCGGGGCACGTGAAACCCGACGGCGCACCCAGCTGCTCGGTATCGAAGTCCGTGGCGAACCGTGACATCATCGCTATCCGATTTTCGAGTTCCATGGCCGCGTCGTGTTCCATGTCGGGTTCCTCGATCTTTCGGTACGACAGCTCCTTGAGCAGCGCCCCCATCTCGGCCGCCGACGCCTGGCGGTCGAGCACGCCGGCCTCGAGGGCGTTGTTGGGCATCGCCGGAAACAACGCGTCCTCCAACGACTGACCGATGGTCGTGCCGCCGCGGGACCGGATGGCCGCCAGCCCGAGCACGCCGTCGTCGAGCACCCCCGAGAGCAGCACGCCGACGGCCCGGGGCCCGAAGGTCAGCGCGACCGAGCGGAACAACGCGTTGATGGCGGGGCGGTGCCCGTTTTCCGTGGGCCCCTGCGACAACACCACCCGGTGGTCGTCGACCAACAGGTGCCGATCCGGGCGCGCCACGTAGATGGTTCCGGCTTCGAGGGGCGCGCCTTGCCGCGCCGCGACCGCGGGCAGCGGCCCGCTGCGATCCAGGATGCGGGCCAGCACACTCGGCGCGCCCGCCGGCATGTGCAACGTCACCACGTAGGCGAAGGGCACATCAGGGGACAACCCCGCGGCGAAGCGCGACAACGCCTCGACACCACCGGCGGAGGCGCCGACGGCAACCACGCCCACCAGGCCGTCTCCGTTGGTCATCTCCGCCACCACCCTTGGCTACCCCTCACCATCGTAGGTAACCCAACAGTCGCTGGATAGTCGGTGATCTGCGGCGCACAGTTTTCCGGGTCCGCGGCCGGGGCACCCGTCAGTCATGCCGAATTCATCGATCAAGAACGACAAAATGTATCGGGACCTGCGCAAGCAGGGCGACTCCAAAGAGAAGGCGGCGCGCATCTCCAACGCGGCCGCCGCGCGCGGTAAGTCCGTGGTCGGCCGCAAGGGCGGCGAATCCGGGACGTACCAGGACTGGACGGTTCCGCAACTGAAGAAGCGGGCGAAAGAGCTCGGCATCACGGGCTATTCGGGCCTGACCAAGGACAAGCTGATCGCCAAGCTGCGCAACCACTGACGTCAGGCGCACAGACCCAGCCGGTCGACCAGCACCAGGAAGGCGACCGCGAAGTCGTTCTGC
>NZ_LZKC01000420.1:0-1489 GCF_001672685.1 Mycobacterium sp. E2462 | reverse complement strand
GCGTTGATGACCTGCGGCTGCGCACCGAGCGGGTGGTGTTCGACGGCTGCAACTTCCGGGGCGGCGGCCTCGCGCCGGGGCAGGCGCGGCAGCGGCGCGGCCGGTTGCTCCGGTACCTCGGTGATGCCGCTGGTCCCCGGGTTGCGGCGCGGCAGCAGCGTGATCGGGGGGCGGTTGCGGGCGGCCGGCTCATCGGGCTGCGGGGCGTCCTGCGGCCGGCTCTCGTGCCGGCCGGGCGCGTCCGGCTGCGGCGCCGGCGCGTCGGGACGGGCGCTGGCGAGCTTGGCGCTGGGCGAGGAGACGGACCGGATGTGGCGGGGCCCGGCGTCCTGCGCGGCGCCCTCGAGCACCTCGGGCGGCAGGTAGATCTCCGCGGTGGTGCCGGTGCCCGCTTCGTGCGCGGCGGGGCCGCGCAGCCCCACCCGGATGCCGTGCCGGGCGGCGATCCGGCCGACCACGAACAGGCCCATGTGGCGGGCGTTCTCGGGAGTGGGCTCGGGGGTGCCGTCAGGGTTGGCGTCGCCGCCGGCCTGCAGGCGCATGTTGGCGATGCGCCGGTCGGCGTCGTTCATGCCCAGGCCGGCGTCGGCGACGCGCACCACGATGCCCCCGTCGCCGCCGGGCGCCGCCGAGACCCGCACCGACGTCGTCGGCGGCGAATAGCGCAGCGCGTTGTCGATCAGCTCCGCGAACAGGTGGATGGCGCCACCGGCCGTCGCGCCGAGCAGGGCGCGGTCCGGCAGCCCGGCGATCTCGACGCGCCGGTAGTCCTCCACCTCCGACACCGCGGCGTTCAGCACGGTCGCCAGCGGCACCGGGTCGCGCTGATCGCGGGCGAGCTGCGCGCCGGCCAGGACCAGCAGGTTGGCGCTGTTGCGGCGCAGCCGGGCCGCCAGGTGGTCGAGGCGGAACAGGTTGTCCAGGCGCTCGGGGTCCTCCTCGTTGCGCTCCAGCCGGTCGATGAGCGCCAGCTGCTGGTCGACCAACGAGCGGCTGCGCCGCGACATGGTCTCGAACATGTCGTTGACCAGCAACCGCAGCCGCGCCTCGTCGCCGGCCAGCAGCAGCGCCTGGGTGTGCAGCTCGTCGACGGCGTGGGCGACCTGGCCGATCTCCTCGGTGGTGTAGACGGGCAGCGGCTCGGGCGTCGGTTCGGCGCCGCCGGCCTTGACCCGCGCGATCTCGGCCTCCAAGTCGGTGTGGGCGACCCGCAGGGCGCCGTCGCGCAGCACCCGCAGCGGGCGCACCAGCGCGCGGGCGACCAGCAGCACCACGATGACGGCGATCGCAATGGCGACCAGCACCACGGTGGCGTCGAGGACCGCCGCGTCACGCCGCTCGGCGGCCTGGGCGTGCACGGACCTGGTCACCGCGGCGCTGGCGTCCTGGATCACCTGGGCGGCGATGTCGTCGGTGGTCTGCAGCGAACGGAGCAGGTCGGCGTTGTCGACCAGCACGCTGGCCGGGTCGGACATGATCGCCATCCGGC
>NZ_LZKC01000419.1:0-2289 GCF_001672685.1 Mycobacterium sp. E2462 | reverse complement strand
CAGGGCGCCAGCGCCGCGATCCGGGTGGAGTCCAGGTGATCGAGAAGGTCCTGGGCGTCGGCGAACACCGGTGTGGCCCCGGAGTCCTGCAGTTCCTGCCGGGAAATGCCGCCGCTGAGCACGCCGATGCACGGCAGGCCCGCGCCCGCCGCGGCGTGCGCGTCCCACACCGCGTCCCCGACGAAGACGGCCTGGTCGGCGTCGACCCCCGCCCGGTCCAGCGCGACCTGCACGATTCCGGGCGCGGGCTTGGCGGTGTCGACGTCCTGGGACGACGTGGTCTCGGAGACGAGGTCGTCGCTGTCGAGGACCTTGCGCAGGATCTTCAGTTCGTCGTCGGGCGCCGACGTGGCCAGCACGACCTGCAATCCGAGGTCGGCCACGCGGCGCAGCAGGTCGCGCGCCCCCGGCAAAGGCTTCAACAGCGGCGTCGACTCGCGGTAGAACCGGCTGTGCGCGTCACTCAGCCGCTCCTGCACCTCCTCCGGCGCGTCGTTGGACAGCGTCCGCACTAGCGTCGAACCGTCCATCCCGATGCAGCGGTGCACCTGCCACGCCGACACGGCAAGCCCTTCGGCGTCGAAGGCGCGTTGCCAGGCGTGGACGTGCAAGTAGTTGGAGTCCACCAACGTTCCGTCCACGTCGAACAGGACGGCGGGGGGGCGGGCGGCCGAAGTCATGGGGGGCGGCATACCCGCGGGGGCGGCCGCTGACACCGTTTGGCCCAAGTCGTAACGGGTAACCGCCTGAGGCAGTCACCGGCGCGCTCCCCCGGCCGTGCTCGGCGAGATGTGAGTCCGCAAGAACGGCACTAGAGAACAGGTTCTACAAGGGGTGAAGTTGAATACCGAGAATCGGGACCCGGTCGACCACTCACGCACTTTCCGCCGCCACGCCGGCGAAACGTTCAAGTACGGCCCGCACGCGCCCGGCGTCTACGGCCTCATCGTCGCCGCGGCTGCGCTGGTGATGGGCCTGGCCGCGTTCGCGACTCGGCACGTCGCGGCGGGGTCGACGGCGGTGGCGGCGGCCGCGGTGGTGGCCGCGGCGAGCGCGGCGTGGCTGGCCCGCAACCACCGCAAGGTTCGCCAGGCCGAGCTGCGCTGGCACGCCGAGCATTCCGACGAGCCCGCGCCGCCGCCCGCCAGCTGACGGCGCCTGAGCTAACCGGCGCCGGCCGTGACCCAACCGCAACCGCAACGTTTACTTGCGGTAATGGCAGGGTAAAAATTTGCCATGTTGCAGCAGCCCAGCCTGACTCCCGGAGCAAACGGGAGTGACGACATTCTCTCGTTGCCCCGGGCGTTTGGTGGGCACACCGACGAGGACTTCCGGTTGCCCGGCCTCGCGGCGGCCGCAACGTGGATCGTCGGCCTGGCGACCGGCGTCTTCGCCCTGCTGGCCGCGCAGGCCGGCATGGCCATCGTGGCGCTGGTTGTCGCCGTCGTCGCGCCCTGGGTGGCCATGGCGTGGGTGTCGCGCGCGCAACGCCACGCCTACAACGGCACCCATCACGCGGCGGCGTTCAGCCCGGGCCAGTCCTAGGCTCGCTCGGCGCGGGTGCACACCGCCACCTGCGACATTTTTTATTTCGTGACGGGTGTGGTAAGCGCCCGAACGGGGTACTGCCTGCGCCACGGGTGACTACAGCAGCGTGTGTTGACCCGCCCAGCGCCAGGAAGGACCCCGCCATGACGACCGCCAGCGACTACGACGCACGCCGTGTCTCCGAGCTCGACCCCCAGGACAAGACCTCGCTTCGCGAGCTGGCCCCGACCCTCCAAGGGCCCGCCACCGCGGTGGTCGACGAGGATCTCAACGACGTGCCCTTCTTCGAGCTGCCCGACGCGGACCTCTCCGGGGAAGACCTCTCCGTCACGGTGATTCCGCAGCGCTCCGACGAGTTCGTCTGCTCCAGCTGCTTCCTGGTGCAACACCGGAGCCGGCTGCACAGCGAGAGCGCCGGGCACCCCGTCTGCTCCGACTGCGCCTGACGCCGCGCCGCCACCGGGCTGTCGGTGGCGTCGGCTAGCTTCTCCCTGACGAGCCCAGCTCCGGGCCCGTCCGCCATCGGCGCGAAGGCCGCGTGGGGAAGCAATGGACAAGACGCTGGGTTTGCTCCTGCCGATCGGCTTGGCGGTGCCGTGGTATCTCACCCAGAACGCCACGGGCAGTGTGCCGGCCGGCCTGTGCGCCGGTCTCGTCGGGCTCGCCGTGGCGCTGACCGCGCTGTGGTGGCTCTGCGTCCAGCGCGACCGCTATCGCGTCGACGCCGCGCGGCGCCGCGAC
>NZ_LZKC01000418.1:0-13033 GCF_001672685.1 Mycobacterium sp. E2462 | reverse complement strand
CGTTTCGACGGTCCGGCCTTCACCCGGTGAGCCGGCCCGACGACCCTCAGCCGCGCAGCTGCGGCAGCACGTCGCGCTCGTAGATCGCGAAGAACCCTTCCTTGTCCGGGCCGACCTGCTGCACATAGACCTCGTCGATGTCGGCGTCGAGATACTTGCGCACCTGCGCGACGTGCTGCCGCAGCTGCGCGGCTGAGGGTCGTCGGGCCGGCTCACCGGGTGAAGGCCGGACCGTCGAAACGGTCTCGGGTGACGAACTCGGCCACGGGACGACGGCGCAGTTTGGTCAGCTGGCGCACCGGCTTGCCTAGCGGCACGACGGCCACCACCGCGTGCCGGTCCGGGATGCCCAACAGCTCACGGACCCGGCCCTCGGCCGCCACCGCCATCGTCGTGATGGTCCCGCCGAAGCCCTCGTTGCGCGCGCCCAACAGGACGTTCCAGATCAACGGGTACACCGACGCGCCGCCGACGAGCCCGACCCGGTCAAGGTCCTGGTCGACGGCGGCCACCACCCCGAGGTCCACCGAAAACACCAGCACCACAGGCGCGTTCGCGATCGGCGCGATGAACGTATCCGGGACCTCCGTCTCGTCGATGACGTGTTGGGGCACCTGCGGGGGGTTGACCGGATTCCACGGGTTCTCGCCCGCCTGCACCTGCGCGAAGTAGCGGCGGGCGGCGTCGGCGCCGAGTTCGGCCAGCTGGCGTTGGACCTGCTTGTCGCGCAACACCGTGATGTGCGCGCCCTGCCGGTTGCCGCCGCTGGGCGCGAAGCGCGCGTTGTCGAAGATCCGCGCCAGCACGGCGTCGGGCAGGGGATCTTCGGTGAATTCGCGAGCCGCGAACGTCGTCCGCATGACGTCGTAGAGGTCCATGCCTTCTATTGTCGCTGTCGCCGTCAGCCGGCCGACGCGTACCGCTCCAGGCGGAAGGTGCGCTTGAAACCGGCCGGCTGCGTCGTCAGGGTCACCTCGACCGCACCGCCGGGCGCGATGACGTAACGCTCCTCGACGTCGGGGCCGTCCTTCCAGCGACCGACCGGCTGGCGCCCGAGGTCCTCGCGGTCGAACAGGGCCGGATCGAAGGGGAACAGGACCGGGTCGTACGGCGTGACGTCGCCGTCGGGCCGGCCGTTGACCAGGCGGCTGCACTCCACGAACCGGAAGTGCCCGATGTTGTGCGCCGCGCGGTAATTGCGTTTGACCACCAGCGGGGTGCGGCCGTCGGCCGGCAGGGACACGTCTTTGCAGACGATCGGGTCGAAGACGACGCCGGCGCCGGCCTCCGCCTCCCGGAACACACCGAAGTTGCGGGAGAAGCTCTCCGACAGGGCGAACCCGGCCTCCTTGTCGAGGAAGACGGCCAGGCCGATCGCCGTCGCGGCGAAGGGGTGCGGCGAGCGCTTGACGCGCTTCTCCCCGAACGTGGTGCGCAGCATCCGCGCGATCAGCGGGAAGCTCCCGGCCCCGCCCACCACGTAGATGCCCGCGACCTCCGACCACGCCACGTCGGCGCCGCCGCGGGCCGGATCCCGCAGCACCCGTTCGAGCAACGCGGTCGTCTTGTCCACCAGCGGCGCGCAGACGTCGTAGACGTCGTCGATCGGGCAGGCGAACGGCGGTCGGTCCGCGCCGTCGATCCCGGTGAGGTCGACCAGAAACCGGCGGGTCTGCGGCCCGACCGCCTCCTTGCGCGCGGCGCACTCCTCCCGCAGCAGTTCCCGCCCGGCGGGGTCCAGGCCGCGCAGCGGCGCGCGGTCCGCGACGAGGTCGGCGATCGCCTCGTCGAAGTCGTCACCGCCCAGGCGCTGGATGCCCTCGCTGACGACGACCTCGTTCGCGTGACCGCTCATCTTCAGCAGCGAGGCGTCGAACGTGCCGCCACCGAGGTCGTAGATCAGGACGTACTCCCGTTTGGCGGTAATGGTCGAGCGGTACCGGTGGGCGTACTCGAGGCTGGCCGCGGAGGGCTCGTTGAGCAGCGCGGCGACGTGAAACCCCGCGTCCACGAAGGCGTCCAGCGTCAGGAGGCGCTGCGCGCTGGAGGCGTTGGCCGGCACGCTGATCGCGGCCTCGATCTCCTCGCCCGGGGCGAGGATCGCGTTGGAGCGCCGGTGCAACTCGGTGCGCAGTTGGGTCAGGAAACCGGTGAACAGCTCGGCCAGCCGGTAGCCGCGGCCGGCCAGCTCCACCTCCGTCTGCGGGCCCGCCTCATTGAGGAGGCGCTTGAACGACCGCAGCACCGCCCACCCGGGCTGGTGGCGCACCGCGGCGGCGTCCGCGCCGTAGCGCAACTCCCCGGCGGCGTTCGCGGCGACCAGCGACGGCCACGCGTCGACGCCGTCAAAGGAGACGACGGGATAGTTGCCTCGGTCGACGGACGCGACGACGGTGTGGGTGGTGCCGAAGTCGATACCGACTCTCATCGCGCAATTCTAGGACCCGGCCGCGGGCTGGGACACGACCTTTTTCACCGGCGCGTCCCACTGCCGCTGCACCTGTCGCTCGGCCGCGGTCGCGATCAGGCCGGCCGGCGCGAAACGCCGCGACGGCACCGGCTCGTCCTCACTCAGCGGAGGCCGGCCATCCCCGCGAATCGCCCTGAGCGCGACCACGATTGCCACGGCCACCACGATGACGACCACCAGCGCGAACAGGATCGACAGGGTGCCCTGGATGAAGGTGTTGCGCACGACGTCGTCGAGCTGGCGGGCGTTCTTGGCCGAACCGAACGCCGTCTTGCCCGCGGCCTTGGCCGCCGCGTACTGGGCGTGCTGCGACCAGTACCCCACCGCCGGGTCGGCGGAGAAGATCTTCTGCCACGAGGCGCTCAGCGTGACGGCGAGGTCCCACACCAAGGGGACTCCCGGCACCCACGCCCACGCGAGCAGGCCCCGCTTGATCACCACCACGGTGACCACGGTCAGGGCGATGGCCGCCAGCAACTGGTTGGCGATGCCGAACAGCGGGAACAGCGTGTTGATCCCGCCCAGGGGATCGGTGACGCCCATCAGCAGGATGCTGCCCCAGGCCGCGGCCACCACCACGCTGCACAGCCACACTCCCGGGCGCCAACTCGGGTTGCGCAGCTTGCCCAGCGGACCGCCGAGATTGCCCAGCGCGTCGGAGAGCATGAACCGGGCAACCCGGGTGCCGGCGTCCACCGCGGTGAGGATGAACAGCGCCTCGAACATGATCGCGAAGTGGTACCAGAAGGCCTGCAGACCGGCGCCGCCGAACACCCGGTGCAACACCTCGGACATGCCGACCGCCAGGGTGGGCGCCCCGCCGGTGCGCGACACGATCGACTTCTCGCCGACGCTGGCCGCCGCCTGGTTGAGCTGGTCGGCGGTTGCCGGTGCCCCCGACAGGCCGAGCCCGTTGACGTAGTGCGCGGCGCTGGCCGCGGTGCCGCCGGTCTGCGCGGCCGGGGCGTTGAGCGCGAAGTACACGTGCTGGTCGAGGATGGTCGCGCTGATCAGCGCCATGATGGCGACGAAGGATTCGGTGAGCATGCCGCCGTAGCCGATGAACCGCATCTGGCTTTCCTTCTCCAGCAGCTTCGGTGTGGTCCCCGAGGAGATCAGGGCGTGGAAACCCGACAGGGCACCGCAGGCGATGGTGATGAAAAGGAACGGGAACAGCGAACCGGCGAACACCGGGCCGTTGCCGGCGCCGGCGAACCGGGAGACGGCCGGGGCCTGGATGACCGGGTGGGCGATGCAGATGCCGACGGCCAGCAGGGCGATGGCGCCGACCTTCATGAACGTGGACAGGTAGTCGCGCGGCGCCAGCAGCAACCACACCGGCAGCACCGACGCGACGAAACCGTAGCCGACGATGAGCCACGACACCGTCACCGCGGACAGGTTCAACCATGAACCGCCCCAGGAGGTTTGGCCCACCCAGGCGCCGGCGGCCACGGCCGTCATCAGCAGCACGAAGCCGATGATCGACACCTCGGCCACCCGGCCCGGCCGGACGAAACGCAGGTAGCACCCCATGAACAGGGCGATCGGGATCGTCATCGCGATGGAGAAGACGCCCCACGGGCTTTGGGCCAGGCCCCGCACCACCACCAGCGCCAGCACCGCGATGATGATGACCATGATGACGAACGCTCCGACCAGCGCCGCGGCGCCGCCGGCAGCGCCGAGTTCGTCGCGCGCCATCTGGCCCAGGGAGCGCCCGCGGCGCCGGGTGGAGATCCACAGCACGAGGTAGTCCTGCACGGCCCCGGCGAAGACGGCGCCGACGATGATCCAGATGCTGCACGGCAGGTAGCCCATCTGCGCGGCCAGCACCGGGCCCACCAGTGGGCCGGCCCCCGCGATCGCGGCGAAGTGATGCCCGAACAGCACCCGCCGGTCGGTCGGCACGTAATCGATGCCGTCGTCGAGGATCTCGGCCGGCGTCGCGTGGTCGTCACGCGGGCGGACCACCTTCAGCTCGATCAACCGGGCGTAGAACCGGAAACCGATGATGTAGCTGCAGATCGCCGCGACGACGATCCACACGGCGTTGACCGTCTCGCCGCGGAGGAACGCGATGACCGCCCAGGCGGCCGCGCCGACCACGGCGATCGCGGCGAAGACGACCTTGTGCGCCGTGGTGATGGGGGAGCGGTCGACAATCGCGACGGGCGGCAGGTCTTCGTGGGTGCTGATGTAGCTGACGTCTTTGTCGTCGTGCACAGTCACGGTCAAACCCTACGACGATCGGCGGACGGTCGCGCCGGTGAATCAGTACAGCGCGCGCACGGCGTCGAGGGTGTCCGCCTCCGCGGGGCCCTTGTCGTCCCGGTAGCGCAAGACCCGGGCGAATCGCAGCGCCAGCCCACCCGGGTATCGCGTCGATTTCTGCACGCCATCGAGCGCCACCTCCACGACCTGTTCCGGGCGCAGCGCCACGACGTAACCGTCGAGGCCGCCCACGGCGAGTTCGGTAAACCGGGCCGTCTGCCAGTCCAGCATGGCGTCGGTCATTCCCTTGAACGTCTTGCCGACCATGATGTATTCGCCGGAGGCCGAATCCCGCGCTCCCAGGTGAATGTTGGACAGCTTGCCGCGCCGACGCCCCGACCCCCACTCGACGGCGAGCACCACCAAATCCAGGGTGTGCACCGGCTTGACCTTGAGCCACCCGGCGCCGCGGCGCCCCGCCTGGTACGGAGCCGCCGGGGACTTGGCGAGCACGCCCTCGTGGCCCGCGGCCAGCGTCGCGTCCAGGAAGCCGGCCGCCCGGGCCGGATCGCCCGTGAGGAGCCGGTCCACGCGGTTCGCCGGCGGCACCAGCGCGTCGAGGGCCGCCAGCCGTTCGCTGGTCGGCGCATCGAGCAGATCCTCGCCGTCGCGATGCAGAATGTCGAAGAAGAAGACGGAAAGGGGTTGTGCGGCAACGGCTTCAGCCACGTTAACCGACCGGCCGAAGCGAGAGGCGGTGACCTGGAATCGGTGCGGTCGATGGTCCGGCCGCAACGCGATGGCCTCGCCGTCGGCGACCAGGTGGTCGACCGGCAGGGCCAGCGTGGCCTCGACCACCTCGGGCAGTCGCGCCGTGACGTCGTCGAGGCTTCGGGTGTAGACGGTGACCTGGTCACCCGCGCGGTGAATCTGGACGCGCGCCCCGTCCAGCTTCGCCTCGAATATCGTTGCGCCGCCGTGGCGTTCGATCGCGTCGGCGACGCTGGTGGCCGTCTGCGCCAGCATGGGCCCGACCGGGCGTCCGACCCGCAGGGTGAACGCGTCCAGGGCGGCGGCCGTACCGGCCCCCGGGCCGCACAGCGCGGCGGCCGCCACGGCCGGCAGGTTCCCGCCCAGCATCGCGGCGCGTTGCACCGCGACGGCGGGAATGCCGGCGGCCTCGGCCACGGCGTCGGCCATGATGCCGACCAGTGCGCCCTGGCGCAGCTCGCCGCCGAGCAGGCGCACCAGGAACGTCTGCTCGGGTTCGGTCGCGGCGGCGAACAGCGCGCTGAGCAACTCGGCGCGACGCGCCTGCGACCCCTTGCCGGAGACGGCCCCGATCGCCGTGAATGCTTCGTCGACGCCGGCCACGGTCAACGTGGGTTCCGGCGCGGCGGGGGGCCGAGAGCGCAGCGACGCCCACCCGACCCCGATCTGCCGCTGCCGCAGCTCACCGGAGAGCCAGGACACGACGACGGCGACGGTGTCGGGCTCGGCCGCGGCCCGCCGCAGCAGGCCGGCGATGTGGGTGACCTTGGCGAGCCGCGACGACGTGCCCCCGACGTCTCGTGACGTCGTCGCCACATCGCCGAGGAGCATGGTTGCCAGCTTGGCACGGCGCGCCGACAAGGTCCCGGGGCGGACGCGCTAGCGTTCCCACGTAACGTTACAAATCGCTGGGAATCTGACAAGCCCGAGAAAGGGAGGTCCGGATGGAGATCAACGGGAAGAAGGCCGTCGTGATCGGCGGGGCGTCGGGGATGGGCCGCGCGACCGCCGAGCTGTTCGCCGCGCGCGGTGCCCAGGTCGCGGTGCTCGATCGCGAAGGCTCCGACGGCAAGACCGTCGCGGACGGCCTCGGTGGCGTGTTCCACGCCGTCGACGTCACCGACTTCGCCGGAACCGAGGAGACGCTGCGGACCGCGGTCGAGCAGCTGGGCGGCCTGCACGTCATCGTGACCACCGCGGGCGGCGGCATCGCCAAGCGGACGTTGTCCAAGTCGGGCCCGCACGACCTGGAATCCTTCCGGTCGGTGGTCGATCTCAACCTCATCGCCACCTTCAACATCAGCCGGCTGGCGGCCGCGCACATGGCCGACAACGAGCCCGAGGACGAAGAGCGCGGCGTCATCATCAACACCGCGTCCATCGCGGCGTTCGAGGGGCAGATCGGTCAGGTCGCCTACACCGCCGCGAAGGCCGGCGTGGCGGGCATGTGCCTGACCATGGCCCGCGACCTGGGGTCGGTGGGCATCCGGGTGCTGGCCATCGCGCCCAGCTTGTTCGCGACGGGGTTGACCCAGGGCATCCCCGACGAGTTCGCCACGCAGCTCACCAAGGATGCGGCCTTCCCGAAGCGCCTCGGCCGGCCCGAGGAGTACGCCAAGCTGGCCGCCGCGATCGTGGACAACCCGATGCTCAACGGCCAGTGCCTGCGGCTGGACGCCGGACAGCGGTTCGCGCCCAAGTAGCGCCCCCGCGGTCGCCCGCCCGCGGTATTAAGTACACTCTTTACCCAGCCGCCCCGCTCCCCCTCGGAGCGGGGCTGGCGGTCACATTCACCGACGTTTGCGGACCGCGCGGCGGGCCGGGAGGGGTCCTCATGGGCATCGCACTGACCGACGACCATCGCGAACTCGCCGGCGTCGCCCGATCGTTTCTCACTTCGCAGAAGGCCCGGTGGGCGTCGCGGAGCCTGCTCGACGCCAACGACGAGACGCGTCCTGCGTTCTGGCAGAACCTCGTCGAGCTCGGGTGGCTGGGCTTGCACATCGACGAAGAACACGGCGGTTCGGGCTTCGGCCTGCCCGAGCTCGTGGTCGTGGTCGAAGAGCTCGGTCGCGCGGTCGCGCCCGGGCCTTTCGTGCCCACCGTCATCGCCTCCGCGGTCATCGCCAAAAACGGCTCCGCCGAACAAAAGTCGCGACTACTGCCCGGCTTGCTCGACGGCACCGGCACCGCGGGCGTCGGCCTCGGCGGCCACCTGGACGTGGCCGACGGCGTGGTCAACGGTGACGCCGGCATCGTGCTGGGCGCCGGCCTGGCCGAGCTGTTGCTCCTCGCCGCCGGTGAGGACGTGATAGTGCTGGAGCGCGACCGTGCCGGGGTTGTCATCGACGTGCCGGAGAACCTGGACCCGACCCGCCGATCCGGGCGGGTCCGCCTGGAGAACGTCGCCGTCGGTCCCGACGACGTCCTGACGGATGCGCGCGCCTCGGCGCTGGCGCGGGCGCGCACCCTGTTGGCGGCCGAGGCGGTGGGCGGGGCGTCCGACTGCGTCGACGCCGCCGTCGAGTACGCCAAGGTGCGCCAGCAGTTCGGCCGCACCATCGCGACTTTCCAAGCGGTCAAGCATCATTGCGCCAACATGCTGGTGGCCGCGGAGTCCGCGACCGCCGCCGTCTGGGACGCCTCGCGGGCGGCAGGGGAAGACGAGCAACAGTTCCAGCTGGCCGCCGCGGTGGCCGCGGCGCTGACCTTCCCCGCCTACGCGCGCAACGCCGAGCTGAACATCCAGGTCCACGGGGGCATCGGCTTCACCTGGGAGCACGACGCGCACCTGCACCTGCGCCGGGCGCTGGTGACCTCGGCACTGTTCGGGGGTGACGCGCCCGCCGCCGACGTGTTCGAGCGCACCGCGTCGGGTGCCGTCCGGGACAACAGCCTGGACCTGCCGCCCGAGGCCGAGGAGCTGCGGACGCGGATCCACGCCGACGCCGCCCAGATCGCGGCCCTGGACAAGCAGGCGCAGCGGGACAAGCTGATCGAGACCGGCTATGGGATGCCGCACTGGCCCAAGCCGTGGGGGCGCGCCGCCGACGCGGTCGAGCAGCTGGTGATCGAAGAGGAGTTCCGCGCGGCCGGCATCAAGCGGCCCGACTACGGGATCACCGGCTGGGTCATCCTCACCCTGATTCAGCACGGAACCCCTTGGCAGATCGAGCGCTTCGTGGAGAAGGCGCTGCGTAAAGACGAGATCTGGTGCCAGCTGTTCTCCGAGCCCGACGCCGGATCGGACGCCGCGGGCATCAAAACCCGCGCCACCCGTGTTGACGGCGGCTGGAAGATCAACGGGCAGAAGGTGTGGACCAGTGGGGCGCATTACTGCGCGCGGGGCCTGGCCACCGTGCGCACGGATCCCGATGCCCGCAAGCATGCCGGCATCACCACGGTGATCGTCGACATGAAGGCGCCCGAGGTCGAGGTCCGGCCGTTGCGGCAGATCACCGGTGGCTCCGACTTCAACGAGGTGTTCTTCAACGACCTGTTCGTCCCCGACGAAGACGTCGTCGGCGAGCCGAACACCGGGTGGACCGTCGCGCGGGCCACGCTCGGCAACGAGCGCGTCAGCATCGGCGGCAGCGGCTCGTTCTACGAAGGCCTGGGTGACGCGCTGATCGACCTGGTTCGGCAACGCCCAAATCAGTTGGCGGGAGCCAACGTTCGCGTGGGCAACTTTCTCGCCGACGACCACGCGTTGCGCCTGCTCAATCTTCGCCGCGCCGCCCGCAGCGTCGAGGGCGCGGGCCCGGGCCCGGAGGGCAACGTCACCAAACTCAAGCTGGCCGAGCACATGGTGGACGGGGCCGCGATCTCGGCGGCCTTGCTGGGCCCCGACGTCGCACTGGCCGACGGGCCCGGCGCGCTGGCGGGGCGCATGATCATGGGCGCCCGCGGCATGTCCATCGCCGGTGGCACCTCGGAGGTGACCCGCAACCAGATCGCCGAGCGGATCCTGGGCATGCCGCGCGATCCGCTGATCAACTAGGGGAACAGTCAGGCCGGGGCGAACTGCGGGGCGCCGCCCCCGCCCCGCTCCCCCAGCATCCCGACGGGCATCCCGCATCGCACCGAATCCGGTTCGCAGTCAACGATGTTCGCGGCCACGCGCAGCCCGGGCTGCTCGACCAGCTCGACGATGGCGATCACGTAGGGGACGGGAATCTCGGGGTTGTAGGGGTGATGGTTCACCGTGTAGGTGAACACGGTGCCGCGTCCCGAGACCGGGCGCGCGGACAGCGGCCCGCCGCAGGAGCGGCACTGGCCGGTCGACGGGTGCGTCCAGCGCGCGCAGGCATCGCAGTAGTCGATCAGCAGCGGCTGGTCCGGCACGACGAATACAGTACACTCAATTGGTTCGACGCGAGGTGGCTGACGGGGCGGTGGGCGTGACGCTTTTCGAAAAGGACGCGATCGTGTCCGGCATCGGCATCTCGCGGATCGGCCGGCGCACCGGCATCCCGGGGCTGGAGCTGACCATGGAGGCGGTCCGGGCCGCCATCGAGGACGCCGGGCTGACGGCCCCCGACATCGACGGCATCGCGACCCTGGGTGACACCCCGGCCGAAGACGTCAACGCGCAACTGCGCATCGAGGCCCCCGATTGCGGATCCGGCTTCGGCACCGGTGGCCTGCTGAGCCCGGTGATGTCGGCGTGCCGTGCGGTCGCCGAGCGCCGCGCCCACCACGTGGTGGTGTACCGGACGATTCAGATGCTCGGCGGCACGGTGCCGGTCAAGCCGCAGCAGGATGCGCCGCCGCCGCCGCTGGCGCGGATGTTCGAGGCCGCCGAGCCCGGCCGGCGACCCGCCGTCGGCCCGATGGACGACGTCAACGATCTGGTTGCCGCGCAGGCATATTCGGCTGCGAACTGGCTGGCGCTGAATTGCCGCCGCCACATGGAGCTGTACGGCACGACAAAGGAACAGCTGGGCTGGGTGGCGCTCAACGGCCGGCGTAACGCGGCGCTGAATTCCCGGGCGGTGTACCGCGACCCGATGTCGATGGCGGATTACCTGGGCGCGCGGCCGGTGTCCTCGCCGTTGAGCCTGCTCGACTGCGACGTGCCGATCGACGGGTCGGTGGCCGTGGTCGTGTCGCACGCGGAGTACGGCGGTGACTGCCCACACCGTGCGGTCCGGGTCGAGGCGATCGGTGGATCCGACGGCGCCGGCGGCTGGTTTCACCGCGACGACTACCCCAAGATGGCCATGTCCGACGCGGCGGCTCAGATGTGGTCGCGCACCGACCTGACGGCCGGGGACCTCGAGGTCGCCCAGCTCTACGACGGCTTCACCTACCTCACCCTCGCCTGGCTGGAGGCGCTCGGAATCTGCGGCGACGGCGAAGCGGGCCCGTACGTGCAGGGTGGCGCGCGCATCGCGCGCGACGGCGCGCTGCCGCTGAACACCTACGGCGGCCAACTCTCGGCGGGGCGCATGCACGGGTACTGGGCGCTGCACGAGGGCTGCCTGCAACTGCGTGGCGACGCGGGGGAGCGGCAGGTCCAGCGCCGCCCCGAGGTCGGCGTCGTCTCGGTGGGCGGCGGCCCGGTCGCCGGTTGCCTGCTGCTGACCTGCTGACCTTGCGTGCCAACGTGAGTCAGCCACACCCGAGGCCCGGTGAAACAGCAGAGCCGACCTCCGGCCGGCCGACCAAGCTCGCGTCGAAGATCGCCCGCGACATCGAGGCGGACATCGTGCGCCGCGGGTGGACCGTCGGCGAATCGCTGGGATCCGAACAGACGCTGCAACAGCGCTTCGGGGTCAGCCGGTCGGTGCTGCGCGAAGCCGTGCGCCTCGTCGAGCACCACCAAGTCGCCCGGATGCGCCGCGGCCCGGGCGGCGGACTGCTCATCTGCGAACCCGATGCCGGCCCCGCCACGCGCGCCGTCGTCATCTATCTCGAGTATCTGGGCACGTCGCTGGTCGACCTCCGCAACGCGCGGCTGGTCCTCGAACCCCTGGCGGCCGCCCTCGCGGCCGAGCGGATCGACGAGGCGGGCATCGCGCGCCTACGGGCGGTGCTGCACGCCGAACAGCAGTGGCGACCCGGGATGCCGGCGCCGCGCGACGAGTTCCACATCGCGCTGGCCGAACAGTCGAAAAACCCTGTGCTGCAACTGTTCATCGACGTGCTGATGCGCCTCACCAAGCGCTATGCCCTGCAGTCGCGGGCCGGCTCGGCGGCCGAGGCCACCGAGGCCGTCGGACACCTGCACGCGCATCACTCCGAGATCGTCGCCGCCGTCACCGCCGGTGACCCGGCGCGCGCCAAGACGCTCAGCGAACGGCACGTCGAGGCGGTGACCGCGTGGTTGCGGCACCACCAGGCGGAGGCGGGCCGCACGGCACGGCGTCCGCGGCGCCTCGACGCCGAAGCGCCCCGCGGCAAGCTGGCCGAGACGCTGGCGGTCACCATCGGCGACGACATCGCCGCCGGCGGCTGGCAGGTAGGTGCCGTCTTCGGGACCGAGACCGCCTTGCTGGAGCGTTACCGGGTGAGCCGGGCGGTGCTGCGCGAAGCGGTGCGGCTGCTGGAATATCACTCGATCGCGCGCATGCGTCGGGGGCCCGGCGGTGGCCTGGTGATCGCCGAACCCGCGGCGCAGGCCAGCATCGACACGATCGCGCTCTACCTGCAATACCGCGATCCCAGCCGGGAGGACCTGCGGTGCGTCAGGGACGCCATCGAAATCGACAACGTCGCCAAGGTCGTCAAACGGCGTGGCGACGCCGACGTGACCGCGTTCCTGGCGTCGTGCCGGGCCGCCCACCGCTCCGGGCCCGAGCCGCACGACGCCGGACCGCCCGCCGACGTGCGCACCGCCGCCACCGAGGAGTTCCGGTTCCACGTCGGGTTGGCGCAGCTGGCCGGGAACGCCCTGCTGGACCTGTTCCTGCGCATCATCGTCGAGCTGTTCCGCCGCCACTGGTCCACCACCGGGCAGGCGGCGCCGACGTGGGCCGATATCTCGGCCGTGGACCACGCCCACCAGCGCATCGTGGAGGCCGTCGAGGGCGGCGACGACAGTTTGGCGCGCTACCGGGTGCGCCGCCACCTGGACGCCGCCGCCTCCTGGTGGCTGTAGAAGGCGGCGTTGACCGAGGTGTGACCAAAGCCGCGGCATAGCCGGAGCCCGCCGTGGGTACTGAGACAAGAAATGTCAGGCGGTCCGGTCCAGCAGTGAGCCGGTAGGTGCGACGGAGAGCGAGAGCGCTGGAGTGACCACAAGCACCCCAACCCAGGGACTCGGGTTCGTGCATTCCGCGCTGATCTACCGCTCCGAGCAAGAGAATCTGGAGCTGGCGGCCCGCTTCATCGACCAGGGCCTCACCGGTGACGAGGCGGTGCTGGTCGCGGTGCCCACCGAGCAGCTGGCGTCGCTGCGCGGCGTGCTGTGCCCCGGCGGGGACATGCCCGACGCCTTGCGCATGGCCGACATCACCGAGGCCGGCCGCAACCCCAGCCGGTTCATGGCGATGGTGGGATCCTTCGTCGACGAGTTCGTCGACCGGCGGGTGCGGGTCGTCAGCCAGCTGGCCTGGCCCGGACGCTCCGAAGAGG
>NZ_LZKC01000417.1:0-891 GCF_001672685.1 Mycobacterium sp. E2462 | reverse complement strand
GGCAGGGCGCGCTGGCGGGGATGCCCGAGCGGCTGCAGCTGCCCACCGACCGGCCGTATCCCGCCACCGCCGACCACCGCGGGGCGCGGGTGAGCGTGGAATGGCCGGCGGAGTTGCAGCGCCGGGTGCGCGCGGTGGCCCGCCGGCACGACGCGACCAGCTTCATGGTGGTGCAGGCGGCCCTGGCCGTGTTGTTGTCCAAGGTCGCCGCGACCGAGGACGTCGCGGTGGGGTTCGCCGTCGCCGGCCGGCGTGACGCCGCCCTGGACCGCCTGGTGGGCTTCTTCGTCAATACGCTGATCCTGCGGGTCGACGCCCGAGGCGACGCCACCGTCTCGGAGTTCCTCGCCCAGGTTCGCGCCCGCAGCCTGGCGGCTCTCGAACACCAGGACGTGCCCTTCGAGCTGCTCGTGGAGCGGCTCAACCCGGTCCGGTCCGCGAGCCACCACCCGCTCGTGCAGGTGTCGGTGACCTGGCAGAACCTGCGTGAGCAGGGCCACGACCCCGCCACGGGCCTGGACCTGGGCGACCTGCGGGTCACCCAGCTACCGCTGGAGAGCCACGCCGCCCGCATGGACCTCACCTTCTCCCTCGGTGAACGCTTCGGCCCCGACGGCGAACCCGCCGGCATCGGCGGCGGCGTGGAATTCCGCACGGATCTTTTCGACCCGGAAACCGTTGCGCGCCTCGTTAATCGGTTGGAGCGGGTGCTGGCGGCGTTGGTGGCCGATCCGGCGCGGCCGTTGTCCTCGGTGGACGTCCTCGATGACGCCGAACGGGCACACCTCGACGTCATCGGCAACCGGGCGACGCTCGGTCGGTCGTCGGCCGAGGCCTCGGTGCCCGAGCTGTTCGCCGCCCAGGTGGCGCGCACCCCGGACGCGGTGGCGG
>NZ_LZKC01000416.1:0-2263 GCF_001672685.1 Mycobacterium sp. E2462 | reverse complement strand
GGGACCGGCGCGGGTCAAACGACGGGCTGCGGCCCTGGAGGCGTCCGGTTCCCTCACCTACGACCTCGAGCTGGTGCCGGAGCGCCTCGGCTTTCGGGTCACCGCCACCGTGTGGATCTGCGCGCAGGCCGGTCGCCTGACCGACGTCGCCGACCGGATCGCCGGGCACCCCGAGGTTGCCTCCGTCATCGCCGTCAGCGGGCGCCACCACCTGGTCGCCGTCGTGATCTGCCGCGACGTCGAGCACCTCTACGGGTACCTCACCGAGCGACTGGGCATCATCGACCATGTCCACAGCTACGACGTGCGAATCCGCACCAAACGCCTTAAGCAGGCCGCCTCGCTGATCACGCGCGGCCGCTTGATCCGCGCCACCCCTCCCGGATAGCCGAATCCGCTTCTCGCTCAGTCAGTTTCGGTGGCTGGGCGCGGGCCCGCCGCGACCAGGTTGAGGTGCGCGGCGCGGCGCGGCGTCGCCGGATCCGCGGTGTGGGTGGCCTGCGTGGAATCCTGCTCGTGAATGCGCACGGCGCCTCCGGTGGCGCTGTGCTGCCGCTGCCAGTCGGTGATCGCCTGCCGCGCCGAGTGATCCAGGTAGGTGGCGGAAAGGTGGACGGTGACATCGGTTCCTTCGGGAATGCTTGCCAACACCCCGGTCAGGCGCGGCAGCGCCAGGAAGGTGCAGGCACCTTCGACGACCACGTGCCATTCGGCACCGACCACGGTGGCCTGCACCTTGGCGCGCACCACCCGCCAGCCAGTCACCGCGACGGCGACGGCCAGGCCGATCAGCACCCCGTGGAGCAGGTTCAGGAAGACGACGCTGACCACGGTGATCAGATAGACAGCGAAATCACCGTTGCGCATGGCGGTTTCGATGTGTGCAGGCTTGAGCAGTTCGATCCCGATCACGATCAGCAAGCCGGCCAGTGCGGCCGTCGGAATCTTCTCCACGAGACCCGCGAAGGGCACGGCGAACAACAGAACCCAGAAGCCGTGCATGACGGTCGATGCGCGGGAACGGGCGCCGGCGCTGACGTTGGCCGCGCTGCGCACGATGACGCCGGCGATCGGCAGGCCGCCGATCGCGCCCGAGACCATGTTCGCCGCGCCCTGGCCGATGAGCTCGCGGTTGAAGTCGGTACGGGGCCCGCTGTGCATCCGGTCGATCGACACGGCCGTGAGCAGGCTCTGGATGCTGGTGATCAGCGTGACGGTGACGACGGCGAGAGCGACAGCGCCCCAGTTCCGTTCCGGCAGCGACGGCAGTTGCAGCGCGTCGAGCACCGATCCGTTCAGCTCGATGCGCGAGACCCGGAACGGCAAGAGCAACGAGACGGCCGTCACGACGACGATGGCCACCAGCGGGCCCGGGATGCGCGCCAGCCGCGGCGGCGCCCAGCGCCATCCGACGAGGATGGCGATGACCAGCAGACCCAGGACGACGCCCGGGCGGTGCGCCCCCACGACCTGCGCGGGCAGGCCCGTGACGTTGTTCCACGCCGAGCTGTCGGACTCGCCGCCCAGCAGCACGTGCACCTGCTGCAAGGCGATCGTGATGCCGATGCCCGCCAGCATCGCGTGCACCACCACCGGCGAGATCGCCAGTGCGGCTCGCGCAACGCGGGTCAGGCCCAACAGGATCTGCAACGCCCCAGCCACTACAGTGATGAAACACGTGATAGCCCAACCGAACTGGGCGACAAGATCCGCGACCACCACCGTAAGCCCCGCCGCTGGGCCGCTGACCTGCAGCGGTGACCCACCGAGCCAACCGGCGACCACTCCCCCGACGATCGCCGCCGTCAGGCCGGCGAGGACCGGGGCGTCCGACGCGATAGCGATCCCCAACGACAGCGGGAGAGCCACCAGAAACACCACCAGCGAGGCCGGCAGGTCGTAGCGGACTACGGCGCGCAGGCGTTCACGGCGCCCCGGTTTGTTTGCCGATTCGGTTGGGGTGCAGCGCTGTTCGGCGTGCGGCATCGGCCTCTCCTTGCTTGGATGGCGGCTGTGCGCATGCGACTATCCGGCAGCACTGCGTATCGGTCTAGGGCACAGCCACATTCGCGTGCCCGCAACGTCGTTGTTCGCACCGGGCGTGCCTGGCTATGGCTCTGAAAATAAGGTCACGCCGATAGCATGGTCAACCGGGCGGGCCGGCCCCATACCGAACGCAAATGTTTCTGCGCGCCGTTATTCCAGGACGAAGACTGGGATGTGCCGCTCGGTCTTCGTCTGGTACTCCGCGTAGGGCGGGAAG
>NZ_LZKC01000415.1:0-19622 GCF_001672685.1 Mycobacterium sp. E2462 | reverse complement strand
TGCTCACGCGGACCGGTCCGTGGCCATCGCGGCCAGCTGGGACAGCCCCGCCTTGGCTGCGCTGTCGATGGGCGCGGCCGCCAGCGCGTCCAACGCGCGCTGCGTCAGCGCGGTGATGCGCCGCTCGGCCGCGGCCAGGGCGCCGACGGAGTCGATGACCTCGCGCAGCCGGTCGACGTCCGCGTCCGAGAGCTGCGCGCCGATGGCGGTCCGTAGCTGCTCGGCCGCCGACGGGTCGGACTGCTCGGCCAGTTCCAGCGCCTCGGCCAGCAGCACCGTGCGCTTACCGGAGCGCAGGTCGTCGCCCGACGGCTTGCCGGTGAGCTTCGGGTCCCCGAACACGCCCAGGACGTCGTCGCGCAACTGGAAGGCCACCCCGAGGTCGGTGCCGAACCGGCCGAACAGCTCGTGGACGTCGGGCCGGTCGGCCGCCGCGGCCGCCCCGAGCTGCAGTGGCCGCGACACCGTGTAGCAGGCGGTCTTGAAGGTGTCGACGGTCATGGCGGAGGCGATCGATTCCGCGCCGCTGGCCTCGGCGACGATGTCGAGGTACTGGCCGCCCAAGACCTCGGTGCGGATGTCCGCCCAGACCCGCCGGACGCGCCGGTGCGCCTCGGGCGTCAGGTCCACCCCGAAGGCGATGTCGTCGGCCCACGACAGGGCGAGGTCACCGAGCAGGATGGCCGCCGAGGTCCCGAACCGTTCCGCCGAGCCCCGCCAGCCGCGGTCGCGGTGCAGCGCCGCGAACTGCACGTGCACGGTGGGGCGGCCCCGGCGGGTGGACGAGTCGTCGATCACGTCATCGTGCACGAGCGCGCACGCGTGCAGCAGTTCGAGGGCGGAAAACAGTTGCAGCGCCTGGTCGTCGGGCGCGTCATCGGCCACGGCCCGCCAGCCCCAGTAAGCGAACGCCGGCCGCAGCCGCTTGCCGCCGCCGAGCACGAAGTCCTCCAGGATCGCGATCAGAGCGTCGTAGTCGGGCCCGATGTGGGTCGTCTCGGCGCGCCGGTCGCGCATGTAGCGGCGGAGTTGGTCGGTGATGGCGCCGGTCAACTCGACGGTTGCGGCTGCTTCGACGCTCAGCGCGATCGCCCCTCTCCGCTCGATGGCCCTCGATGGCCCGGATGAGGTCCGGGTGTTCGTAGCCCGACCAGTGTATTAGCGCCCGCGGCCAGCGGTCGTGGCGCCGCGGGCCGACCGGAGGCGGGGCGCGCGTCGGCGGCCTCGAAGGGATGCTTCGACTGCCTTACTATTGCGCCGGAGTCCGGCGCCGGGCGCCCGCCTATGCTGGCGGGGGCGCTCGCGCCGCGCGGTGCGGCCCGGTGCGGCGCCGCCGGGCAGACCCCAGCACTCCCCAATCGACGTCGGATGGAGACAACCCGCGTGACCCTCAACACCATTGCGCTCGAACTGGTGCCGCCGAACGCCGACGAAGGCCGGGAGCGGGCGCTCGAGGAGGCGCGGAAGGTGGTGCGAAACGCCGCGGACTGCGGACTGCAGGGTCGGCTCCGGCACGTCATGATCCCGGGCATCATCGCCGAGGACGACGACCGGCCCATCGAGATGAAGCCCAAACTCGACGTCCTGGACTTCTGGTCGATCGTGAAGCCGGAGCTCCCGGGTTTCGGCGGCCTGTGTACCCAGGTCACCGCCTTCATGGACGAGCACGCGCTGCGTGAGCGCCTGGTCGCGCTCACCGACGCCGGCATGGAGGGCGTGGTGTTCGTGGGGGTGCCTCGCACGATGAACGACGGCGAGGGGTCCGGCGTCGCGCCGACCGACGCGCTGTCGATCTACCGCGAGGTGGTGCGCAACCGCGGCGTCATCCTGATCCCCACCCGCGACGGGGAACAGGGCCGGTTCAACTTCAAGTGCGACCAGGGCGCCACCTACGGCATGACCCAGCTGCTCTATTCGACCGCCATCGTCGACTTCCTCACCGACTTCGCCAAGCAGACCGATCACCGCCCCGAGATCCTGCTGTCGTTCGGTTTCGTCCCGCAGGTGGAAAGCCGGGTGGGCCTGATCAATTGGCTCATCCAGGATCCGGGCAACGCCGCCGTCGCTGACGAGCAGGCCTTCGTCAAGGAGTTGGCGGGCTGCGAGCCGGCCCGCAAGCGCCAACTCATGGTCGACCTCTACAAACGCGTGATCGACGGCGTGGCTGAGCTCGGCTTCCCGCTGAGCATCCACCTCGAGGCCACCTACGGGAACTCGCGACCGGCTTTCCAGACGTTCGCGGAGATGCTGGCCTACTGGGCGCCCGGACAGCGTTCGTAGCTGGCCTTACCTGGGTGGCTGGTCGCGCGGCGCGGTGAGGCGCGGCGACCGGTCGCGGCTGTTCCAGGCCAGCAGCGCCACCACTCCGGCGGCCGCGAACGACGCGATGCCCAGCCAGACGCCCGCCCCGGTCAGGGAGCGGGTGTTGGGGTCGGTGTAGCGGGCCTGGGCGGTCATGTTGCTGACCACGCCGGGCTTGAGCTTCCAGGACACCACCTCGGGCTCGACCCGGTCACCGTTCGTCGAGGTCACCACCCCGGGGAAGGCGACGGTGAGCTCGACGTCGGCCTCGGGGTCGGTGACCGAGGTCAGATCGGCGCGGCCCTCCAAGATCACCAGGTTGCCGTTGCGGCGCAGCGACAGGTTCACCCCGGACGCGTCGGAGTTCATGTTGGCCAGCTGCGGCAGCTCGGCGAAGGTCAGGTCGGAGAACACCGCCTGCGAGCCGACGTAACCGTCGCTGTCGTAGTTGGACACCGCGACCTTCTGCCCGAACGGCAGGTTGTTCGTGTCGAGCTGCGGGCCGGTGTCCTTGGGCGTCTTGGGTTTAGCCGCCGCGACGATCTCGCCGGACACCCGGTCGTCGGGAGAGACGGTGAGGGACGCCCGCACCCGCAGGCATCCGGTGGCCAGCGGAACCACCAGCAACAGCATCGCCAGCGCCAGCAGCCGGCGCCGCCGCGCGGAGCCGCCGGGGCGTGCCGGGTGGTTGCGGCTCCGAGTATGAGGGCTGGCGCGCACCAGGTCATCGTGCCAGATGGCGGTCGCGGACAGGCAGGGCCGGTCGGCCCGGCGGCCGCCCGGCTACAGCGGTAGGGCCGGTCGGCCCGGCGGCCGCCCGGCTACAGCGGCAGCTCGCGGCCCAGGATGGCGAACGCCCGCGGGTCGCCGGCGAAATGGTAGCGGCGGATGATGTCGGTGAACCCCAGCCGTCGGTACAGCCGCCAGGCGCGGTTGGGCTCGCCGGTGGTCTCGGGGGTGGAGAGCAGCACGTTCTTCTCCGGGCGCCCGGCGAGCAGGCGCCGGGCCAGCGCCTCGCCCAGGCCTTGACCCTGGGCACGGGGGTGAATGTGCAACTCGGTGAGCTCGAAGTAGCTGTCCATCAGGCGCGCGATCTCCTGGGGCGGTGCGCCGCCGCGCTGCAAGCCCAGCACCACCTGCTGTTGCCACCATTGCCCGGGCGCGCCCGGGTAGCCGTAGGCGATGCCCAGCAGCGGTGCGTCCGTCAGTTCGGCGGCCGCCGGTGCGGCATCGCCGGTGCCCGCGGCTGCGACCGCGTCGGTCTCGACAACGCCGACCCCGCGCCAGCCGCGCCGCCGAATGTGCTCCAGCCACATCGCGGCCCGCTGGTTCTCGGTGCCGCGCGGGTAGCGCATGGCGTCGACGTAAACCGTGAGCGCCTCCTTGAGCCGCCGCTCCATGTCACTGGGCTGCAGATCGATGAGGAATACCGCCACCGCGCGCAGCCCTCCTCGTCTTCGCCGACACCGTTTAGACCCGCGGCGCTCGCCGACGATCGCGTGCGGCCGAGCGCCATCGCCATTATCGGGCCCGGGCGAAGTCACGCGACGGGCGGTCGCTTGACCCGATGTGGCGGGTCGGCCGCCGGGACAACCCGATTGCGGGCACGCCACCCCCGCCCGGCTCGTGCGCGGCAGGGATAGAATCGGCGCAGAACCAGTGGTATGGGGCAGATCCACCTCGTATCATTTGAGATAGTTGCCCGCGCAAGGGGCATCCGCGTGCTATCGATAGTGACGCGCCAACACTGTCGGCAAGGAGGGACGAATGCCACTCTCCGATCATGAGCAGCGGATGCTCGATCAGATCGAGAGCGCTCTCTATGCCGAGGACCCCAAGTTCGCGTCGAGCGTTCGCGGCGGCGGATTCCGCGCACCCACCGCGCGGCGCCGCCTGCAGGGCGCGGCGTTGTTCGTCCTCGGTCTAGCGATGCTGGTCTCCGGAGTGGCGTTCAAGGCCACGATGATCGGAACGTTCCCGATCCTCAGTGTCTTCGGGTTCATCGTCATGTTCGGCGGGGTCGTGTTCGCGATCACCGGCCCGCGGCTCTCCGGGAGGCCGGACCACTCGGCGCCGGCGCCCGGCACGCTGCGCCAGCGGCGCGGCAGGGGTGGCGGTTCGTTCACCAGCCGCATGGAGGACCGGTTCCGCCGTCGCTTCGAAGAGTAGGTCTTCGAAGAGTAGTGGCGGCAGGCACCACTTCGACCCACTCGACACATCAAACGGGGCAGCCATCGGCTGCCCCGTTTTGTTGCGCGGGTTAGGTGGTGTCGGCGTGAGACGGAAGGTGTTGCGGCAGTAGGCGTCATCGTCGCAGGTTCGACGGGCCGCAGGCACGCCGGCGGGGCCGCCGATGCCGATTGGCGTCCCAATCGAGCCCTAACCGCGACGTGGGCTGGGCGGCAGGCCCTACACCGCCCCACCGAGTCGCCCCACAATGCCCCACCCGACGCAGATTGCGCCTCTGAACTGGGGTTTTACCATCGCTGCGATAGCCCGCCGTCGCGCCGCCACACCGCCCGGCGCCCGACATCGGGGCGTATCGGCGCCTCTCGACGGGCGGAAACGCAGAAAACGGCGGCACCACGCCCTAACAATGGGGCGAAGTGGGGGAGAGTGGGGTATGGTGACTGCAGTGTTTGGGTGACCCCACAGGGGAGGTGAGCAGGTGTTTCTCGGCACCTACACGCCCAAACTCGACGACAAGGGGCGGCTCACGCTGCCCGCCAAGTTCCGCGACGCGCTGGCAGGGGGGTTGATGGTCACCAAGAGCCAAGACCACAGCCTCGCGGTCTACCCGCGGGCGGAGTTCGAACAGCTGGCCCGCCGGGCGAGCAAGGCCTCGCGGAGCAATCCCGAGGCCCGGGCGTTCCTGCGCAACCTCGCCGCCGGCACCGACGAGCAGCACCCCGACGCCCAGGGCCGCATCACCCTGTCGGCCGACCACCGGCGCTACGCAAACCTGTCGAAGGATTGCGTGGTCATCGGGGCGATCGACAACCTCGAAATCTGGGACGCGCAGGCCTGGCAGGACTACCAAGAGACCCACGAAGAGAACTTCTCCGCGGCCAGCGATGAAGCACTCGGCGACATTATCTGAGGCGCATGCCCGTGCAACGTGGCCTCTGCCCGAACCGACCCTGGCGTACTTCCCCAACGCCAGGTTCGTGCCTTCGGACAGGGACCTCGATGCAGGGGCGTCTCGCCCGATCCCCGGAGGTGTTGCGGTGGTTGACGATCCGCACGATTTCGGACATGTCCCCGTCCTGCTGGAACGCTGCGTCGAACTGCTGACCCCCGCCCTGACCCGCCGGCACGCCGACGGTTCGGGCGCCGTCCTGGTCGACGCGACCCTCGGCGCGGCCGGGCACGCCCAGCGATTTCTCACCGAGTTGCCGGGCTTGCGGCTGATCGGGCTGGACCGCGACCCCAGCGCGCTGCAGATCGCGCGCCAACGGTTGGCGCCGTTCGCCGACCGGGTCACCCTGGTGCACACCCGATACGACGGCATCGCCGACGCGCTCACCGCATCCGGTTACGCCGCAACCGAATCGATCGACGGCGTGCTCTTCGACCTCGGCGTGTCGTCGATGCAGCTCGACCGCTCCGAGCGCGGCTTCGCCTACGCCCAGGACGCCCCGCTGGACATGCGGATGGATCCGCAGGCGTCGCTGACCGCCGCCGACATCGTCAACACCTACGACGAGACGGCGCTGGCCGACATCCTGCACCGCTACGGCGAAGAGCGGTTCGCCCGCCGCATCGCCGCACGCATCGTGCGGCAACGCGCCCGCGCGCCGTTCACCCGGACCGCTGAGTTGGTCGAGCTGCTCTACCAAGCGATTCCGGCCCCGGCGCGGCGCAGCGGCGGGCATCCCGCCAAGCGCACCTTCCAAGCGCTGCGGATCGCGGTCAACGACGAACTGGACTCGCTGCGTGAGGCGCTCCCGCTCGCGTTGGACGCGCTCGCCGTCGGTGGGCGCGTCGTGGTGCTGGCCTACCAGTCGCTGGAGGACCGGATCGTCAAACGGTTGTTCGCCGACGCCGTCGCCTCGCGCACCCCGGTGGACCTGCCGGTCGAACTGCCCGGGCACGAGCCCCGCTTCCGGTCGCTGACGCACGGCGCCGGCCGGGCGGAACCCGCAGAGATCGAACGCAATCCGCGTAGCGCCGCGGTCCGGCTGCGGGCTTTGCAACGCATGGAACACAGGATGCAATCACCGACCGGGAGGGGCGACTCATGAGGGCGGAGCGCGAGACGCCGAAGCGGCGCGGTGGTGGCGAGCGTCGGGGCACTCGCCAGGGTGCGGCCCGGCGGACCCGGCGCGTGGCCGCCGAGCCCGGCTCCACGCGGCGGGCGGGCAAGACCACGGCGCCCGCCCGTGAGGCGCGCACGCCCAAGTCGGGCCCGCAGACGAGCCCCATCACCCGCCCGGTAGAGCGTCCGGCCCGGCCCAAGAGCACCAGCCAGGCCAAGGCCCGAGCGAAGGCCCGTAAGGCCAAGGCGCCCAAGGTTATTCGCCCGCGCCTGACCGAAAGGTTGGCCGACCGGCTCGCGTCGGTGGACCTGCGGCCGCGGACGCTGGCCAGCAAGGTGCCGTTCGTGGTGCTGGTGATCGGGGCGCTGGGCATCGGCCTCGGGTTGACGCTGTGGCTTTCGACCGACTCCGCAGAGCGGTCCTATCAGTTGAGCCACGCCCGGGAGAAGAACCGGTTGCTGCAGCAGCAGAAGGAAGCCCTGGAACGCGATGTGCGCGAGGCGGAAGCGGCGCCGGCGCTGGCGGAGGCCGCCCGCAAGCAGGGCATGATCCCCACCAAGGACACCGCGCACCTGGTGCAGGACGCGTCGGGAAACTGGGTCGTCGTCGGGACGCCGAAGCCGGCCGACGGCGTGCCGCCCCCGCCGCTGAACTCCAAGCTCCCGGACCCCGGCGCTGTGCCGCCCCCGCCGCCGCCGGCCGCGCCGCCGGAGGTGCCGATCCGGGTGGGCGCTGCTCCCGGCGACCCCGCCCCGCCCGCCAGGCCCGGACCGGAAGCGTTGCTGCGCGCCCCCGACGGCGCCTCGACCGTGGGCGGCCAGCACCTGCCGGCGCCGGTGCCGTCGGTGCCCGGCGCGCCTGCCGTACCCGGCGTGCCCCTGCCGGGTACGCTGCCCGGCATGCCAGGTGGACCGGCGACGGGTGCTCTGCCCGGCGTGCTGCCCCCAGCGTCGACCGCGCCGGGCTTCGCGCTGCCGGGCTTGCCGACGCCGGGGCTGCCGATGCCGGCCGGACCGGCGACCGCCCCCGTCCCCGCTGAGGTGTCGATTCCGTTGGGCGGGTTGCCCGTTCCTGCTCCCAGCCAGGCGCCTGCGCCGCTGCCCGCCGAAATCCCGGTGCCCGTGCAGTTGGGCCGCCCGGGCGTACCGCCGAGCACCGGCGCCGTGCCGGGTCCCGCGGTTGCTGCGACGCCGGGTGTGCCCAGGTGAGTCGAGGAGACCAGCCGCGTGCACGTCGGACGCAGTCGGCCCGGCCGGCGCGTGGGCCCCGAAAAGACCCGGAGGACAAGGGCTTTCGACAACCGAAGCGGCGCCTGAAGCCACAGGGGAACGACGTCGCCGAGCCCGGCCGCGTGCGAAAAGCCAAGGGGACGCGCGCGGCGCAGCGTCCGTCGGCGGACGCGCCGCCCGGGCACTCCGCGCGGCAACGTCGCACCCGTCAGGTCGTCCAGGTCGGCGCCCGGGGTGCGTCGTTCGTCTTCAGGCACCGCGCCGGCAATGTGGCGATCCTGGTGTTGATGTTGGTGGCCGCGGCGCAACTGTTCGTCTTGCAGGTCACCAACGCGCCGACGCTGCGCGCCCAAGCCGCCGGACAGCTGAAGGTCACCGACGTGGAAAAGGCGGTGCGGGGCAGCATCATCGACCGGATGAAGAATCAGCTGGCCTTCACGATCGAGTCGCGGGCGCTCACGTTCCAGCCGAAGCGGATTCACAAGCAACTCGACGAGGCCAAGAGCAAGAACTCGGCCGCGCCCGACCCGCAACAGCGGCTCAAGGACATCGCGAAGGAAGTGGCCACCCGCCTGAGCAACAAGCCGGACGCCGCAACGATTTTGAAGAAGCTGCAAAGCGACGACAACTTCGTTTACCTGGCCCGCGCCGTCGACCCCGCGGTCGCCAGCGCCATCTCGGACAAGTTCCCCGAGGTCGGCTCTGAGCGCCAGGACCTGCGGCAGTATCCGGGTGGATCGTTGGCTGCCAACATCATCGGCGGTATCGACTGGGACGGGCACGGCCTGCTCGGCCTCGAGGAATCCATGGATTCCGTGCTGTCCGGGACCGACGGTTCGGTCACCTACGACCGCGGTTCGGACGGCGTCGTCATCCCCGGCAGTTACCGCAACCGGCACCGGGCGGTCAACGGCTCCATGGTCCAGCTCACCCTCGACGACGACATCCAGTTCTACGTGCAGCAGCAGGTGCAGCAGGCCAAGGACGTGTCTGGCGCGCACGACGTGTCGGCTGTGGTCCTGGACGCCAAGACCGGTGAGGTCCTGGCGATGGCCAACGACAACACCTTTGACCCCTCCCAGGACATCGGGAGGCAGGCCAACAAGCAGTTGGGCAACCTGGCGGTGTCCTCGCCGTTCGAGCCCGGCTCCGTGAACAAGGTCATCACCGCCTCCTCCGTCATCGAATACGGCCTGTCGAACCCCGACGAGGTGCTGCAGGTGCCCGGGACCATCCAGATGGGCGGCGTCTCCATCCACGACGCCTGGGACCACGGGGTGATGCCGTACACCACCACGGGGGTCTTCGGAAAGTCCTCCAACGTCGGCACGTTGATGTTGGCGCAGCGCGTCGGGCCGGAACGTTTTTACGACATGGTCCGCAAATTCGGCCTGGGCCAACGCACCAACGTGGGATTGCCCGGTGAGAGTGCTGGGCTGGTTCCGCCGATCGATCAATGGTCGGGCAGCACCTTCTCCAACCTGCCGATCGGACAAGGCCTTTCGATGACGCTGCTGCAAATGGCCGACATGTACCAGGCCATCGCCAACGACGGGGTGCGCATCCCCCCGCGCATCATCAAGGCCACCATCGCTCCCGACGGCACCCGCACCGAGGAACCCAAACCGGACGGTGTGCGGGTGGTGTCCGCGCAGACGGCCCAGACCGTGCGCAACATGTTGCGCTCGGTGGTGCAGCGCGATCCGATGGGCTACCAGCAGGGCACCGGCCCGTCGGCCGCCGTGCCGGGCTACCAGATGGCGGGCAAGACGGGCACCGCGCAGCAGATCAACCCGGCCTGCGGTTGTTACTTCGACAACGTCTACTGGATCACGTTCGCGGGGATGGCCACCGTCGACAACCCCCGCTACGTCATCGGCATCATGATGGACAACCCCGAGCGCAACGCCGACGGTACGCCCGGCCACTCGGCCGCCCCGCTGTTCCACAACATCGCGGGCTGGCTGATGCAGCGTGAAAACGTCCCGCTCTCACCGGATCCGGGCCCGCCGCTGACGTTGCAGGCCACCTGAGTCAGCTGGTGCTGTAGGCCCAGTAGTCGTAGGCGCCCGGCACCGGGCACAGGTCGGCATAGGCGGCCTTGACGAAATCGGCGGCTTGGTCGACGGTGAGCTGCGGGTAGTCGTGTTGCAGCCCCGCCACCACCCGGTTGGGTGGGACGCGCCCGTTCCACAGCTGCCAGCACACGCTGTAGCCGTCTTCGAGCATCGCCGGGTCGGTGCCGGTGACGCCGGACGTTCGCACGGCCGCCAAGAAATCTCGCGGGGTGTGTTGTCGGGCCGTCGGGGCGGCATGGGCCAACGGCGCCACCCCGACGGCCGTGGCCGCGCCCACCCCGGCGGCCACCGCAGTCAGAGTCGTCTTCCAACCATTAACCTTTAATATCCCCATGATTAAAACATGGACATGCGTACTTAAGGTTTGCTGTGCCTCGGGTGCGGTGTTGCTGTTGGTCACCGCCCGGTGCGAGAGTCCCGCTCTCGCAACGGTTCAACAGTGGCCCACTCAGGCGGCACCGAACGCGCGGTTACGCTCGTCGATCTGCTCCTGTGTGACCGGGACCAGGTGCTCACCCCCGGGCGCCGCGGTGGCCTGACAGCGGTCGGCGTGCGGCCGTTGGTCGCGCTCGTACTGCTCGAACGCGCGCTCGATGTCGCCGGGATGATCCCGCAGCGCCCGCGCCAGGAACCAGGCGCCCATGAGAGCGAGGCTGGTGCCGCGACCGGACAGCGGTGAGGCGCAATGCGCGGCGTCACCGACCAACACGACGCGACCCAGATGCCAAGCGTCCATGTGAATCTGGCTCACCGAGTCGAAGTAGAGTTCCGGGTCGGCGACGGCCGCCGAGACCAATTCGGGAATCCGCCACTCGTCGTGACCGGCGAAGGCGTCGGCCAGCAGACGTTTCTGCGCCGCCAGGTCGTGATAGTCGTAGTCGAGCCAGCGCGAGCGAAACATCAACACCGCCAAAGCCTTATCGTTGTAGGCGGCGATGCCGGCCAGGTGGCCGGGAAAGTTGTACATCGGGTTTTCGCGGCCGGTCGGCGTGTAGCCGGGCAGGGCGCCCAAGGCCACGTAAAACCCCAGGTGGCGCAAGAATTTCCGCTCGGGTCCGAACGCGAATCGCCGTACCGCCGAATGCATTCCGTCGGCGCCCACCACCACGTCGTAACGCTCCCGCGCACCCGAGGCGAACCGGACGTCCACCCCGGCGCCGTCGTCGCCAAGCGCGGCGATGGATTCGCCGAACCGCAACCGGGTGGACGGTCCGAGGCTGTCGTACAGGATCGTGGTGAGATCTTCGCGGGGAATCTCGATGTCGTCGGCGCTGTCGTTGATCAGGTCCGGCGGCGGCTCGGCCACCACGGTGCCGTCGCTGTCGACGAACTGCACGCGCTCGGTCATGTCCACCCGGTGCGCGCGGATCCGATCCAGCACGCCCATCTTTCCTGCGACGGCGATGGAATCCCCGCGAATGTCGATCGGGGAGCCGTTGACCCGCAGATGGGTCGCGCGCTCGACGATGGTGACGTCGTGGCCGTCGGCGCCCAGGTCGATGGCCGTGCTCAGGCCGGCGATGCCCGCACCGGAGATGAGAATGCGCACGGAGTGGCTCCTTCCTCGGTATAAGATACGTTACGTATCCAAACGATAAGCCGGAGCGCTAGGAAACGCAATGTCTCTTAAGTCGGCCGACGGGCCCCAGCGCCGTCGCGGTGCCGCGCTCGAGGAGGCGCTGCTGGACGCGGCCTGGACGGAGCTGACCGAACGCGGCTACGACGACATGACCATCGACGCCGTCGCCGTGCGAGCGGGCACCAGCCGGGCCGTGCTCTACCGGCGCTGGCCCAACAAGCAGGAACTGGTGCGGGCGGCGCTGGCACGCCAGGCGCGCCTTGAGGTGGTCCGGGTGCCCGACACGGGCAGCCTGCGGGGCGACATCATCGCCCTGCTGCAGGAGGCGAACCGGGTGCGGGTGGGCCTGGTGGCGCTGCTGCTGACCCGGTTGGGCGGTTTTTACGAGCAGACCGGTAGCAGCCTCGCCGACCTCAAGGAATTCGTGCACGGCGACCGTGAGGCGGCCGTGGAACAGGTCATCCAACGGGCCGCCGACCGTGGCGAGCTCGACCCCCGCCGGGTCACCAAGCGCATCGCGCGGCTGCCGGTGGACCTGTTCCGGTACGAGCTCCTGATGACGTTGCGGCCGTTGCCCGACGAGGCCATCGAGGAGATCGTCGACACCATCTTCCTGCCGCTGCTGGAGCACCGCGGCACCCGGTGACGGCGCACCGCGGGCGCGGGAGCGGCTCGTCGGTCCCCCGCCTAGGTAGGGTGTCATGGCCGATCATGGCTATGGAGGTGGTGACTGGTGTCGGTGCCCACGGGGCTGCGGCCCGGCGCCGTGGCGGGCGCGCGACTGCCGGCGCTGGCCGCGCAGGTCGGCGCGCGGGTGACGGGCGGCGCCACCACGGTTCCGGACCTGTCCATCACCGGCGTGACGCTGCGGGCCCAGGACGTCCGCCCGGGCGACCTGTTCGCGGCGCTGCCGGGGGCGACGACGCACGGCGCCCGGTACACCGCCGAAGCCCTGGATCGCGGCGCTGCCGCGGTCCTCACCGACGCCGCCGGGGTCGCCCAACTGGGCAAGCTCGACGTCCCGACATTGGTGCACCCGGATCCGCGCGGTGTGCTGGGGGGCCTGGCCGCCACGGTGTACGGCCACCCGTCGCAGCGTCTGACGATGGTGGGCATCACCGGCACGTCGGGCAAGACCACCACGACCTATCTGATCGAGGCCGGGCTGCGCGCCGCCGGGCGGACGGCCGGGCTGATCGGCACCATCGGCATCCGCGTGGACGGGGCCGACATCCCCAGCGCGCTGACTACCCCGGAGGCCCCCGCCCTGCAGGCCATGCTGGCGGCCATGGTCGAAGACGGCGTGGACACCGTCGTCATGGAGGTGTCCAGCCACGCGCTGGCGTTGGGCCGGGTGGACGGCACCGCGTTCGCGGTGGGCGGTTTTACCAACCTGTCCCGCGACCACCTGGACTTCCACCCCAGCATGGAGGATTACTTCGAAGCCAAGGCCCTGCTGTTCGACCCGCGATCGCCGTTGCGGGCCCGCCGGGCGGTGGTGTGCGTGGACGACGACGCCGGGCGCGCCATGGCCGCCCGGGCCGGGGACGCGATCACCGTCAGCGCCGGCGACCAACCCGCACACTGGCGGGCCCGGGACGTGGCGCCGCTGGGCGCCGGGGGCCAGCAGTTCACCGTCGTCGACCCCTCCGGCGGTCAGCACCGGGTCGGGGTCCGGCTGCCCGGTGCCTACAACGTCGCGAATTGCCTTGTCGCGCTGGCCGTTTTGGACTCGGTCGGGGTTGCCGTGGACGACGCGGCCCGCGGTCTGCTGGAGACCCGGGTGCCGGGGCGCATGGAACAGATCGACCGCGGCCAGGATTTCCTGGCGCTGGTCGACTACGCCCACAAGCCCGGCGCGCTGCGGGCGGTGCTGACCACGCTGGCGCGTCCCGGCCGCCGGCTGGCCGTCGTGTTTGGCGCCGGCGGCGACCGCGACCCCGGCAAACGCGCGCCGATGGGCGCCACGGCGGCCGAGCTGGCCGACCTGGTCGTCGTCACCGACGACAATCCGCGCAGCGAGGACCCGGCGGCGATCCGGCGCGAGATCCTGTCCGGCGCCGCGCACGGCGCCGCCCGCGTGGTCGAGATCGGCGACCGGCGCGCGGCGATCAGGCACGCGGTCGACTGGGCGGGCCCCGGCGACGTGGTGCTCATCGCCGGCAAGGGTCACGAGACCGGGCAGCGCGGCGCCGAGGGGACGCGCCCCTTCGACGACCGGGTGGAGCTGGCCGAAGCCCTGCAGGCCCGCCGATGATCGAACTGACCGTCGCCGAGATCGCCGAGATCGTCGGCGGCACCCTGTCCGACATCTCACCGGACGACGCGGCCGAACGCCGGGTCACGGGCACCGTTGAATTCGACTCCCGCGCCGTGGGTCCCGGGGGGTTGTTCCTGGCGCTGCCGGGGGCCCGCACCGACGGGCACGACCACGCCGCCTCGGCGATCGAGTCGGGCGCCGTCGCCGTGCTCGCCGCCCGGCCCGTCGGGGTGCCCGCCATCGTGGTGCCCCCACGACCGCCCGATGACGAGGACTCCGGGGTGCTCGAACACGACACCGACGGATCCGGGGCGGCGGTGCTGGCCGCGCTGGGGAAGCTGGCGCGGGCGGTGGCCGCGGAGCTGGTTGCGGGCGGGCTGACCATCATCGGCATCACCGGCTCGTCGGGCAAGACCTCGACCAAGGACTTGATAGCCGCGGTGCTCGCCCCGCTGGGGGAGGTGGTGGCGCCGCCCGGATCGTTCAACAACGAGCTGGGACACCCCTGGACGGTGCTGCGCGCGACGCGGCGCACCGACTACCTGGTTCTGGAGATGTCGGCGCGCCACCCCGGCAACATCGCCGCGCTGGCGCGCATCGCCACGCCGGCGATCGGGGTAGTGCTCAACGTCGGCACCGCGCACCTGGGGGAGTTCGGCTCCCGCGAGGCCATCGCCCGCACCAAAGCCGAACTGCCGCAGTCGGTTCCGTCCTCCGGGGTGGTCGTGCTCAACGTCGACGACCCCATGGTGGCGGCGATGGCGGGGCAGACCCCGGCCTGGGTGATCCGGGTGAGCCGCAGCAGTCACACCGCGGCCGGCCCCAGCGACGTCTGGGCGGACGACGTGTCGTTGGACGCCCTGGCCGCGCCGCGGTTCACCCTGCACGCGATGGACAGCGCGGCCGAGGTGACGCTCGGGGTGTACGGCGAACATCAGGTCACCAACGCGTTGTGCGCCGCGGCCGTCGCACTGCAGTGTGGCGCCGACGTCGCGCAGGTGGCGACCGCGCTGGCGGCCGCCGGGCCGGTGTCGGCGCACCGCATGAACGTCACCACCCGCCCCGACGGGGTGACGGTGATCGACGACGCCTACAACGCCAACCCGGATTCGATGCAGGCCGGGTTGCAGGCGCTGGCCTGGATTGCCCGCGGCCCGGGGGGCGCAGCACCGCCGCGGCGTAGCTGGGCGGTGCTCGGTGAGATGGCGGAGTTGGGCGACGATGCCATCGCCGAGCACGATCGCATCGGCCGGCTGGCCGTGCGCTTAGATGTGTCTCGACTCGTTGTCGTGGGAAGTGGGAGGTCGATGGGCGCCATGCACCACGGAGCGGTCATGGAGGGCTCGTGGGGACCGTGGGGCCCTGACGCGGCGGACCGCGGGGCCGTCAGCGTCGCCGACGCCGACGCCGCACTGGCGTTGTTGCGGTCCGAACTGCTGCCGGGCGACGTGGTGCTGGTCAAGGCGTCGAACGCGGCCGGGCTGGGGGCGCTGGCCGACGCGCTGGCCCGTGACGATCGCGAGGGCGGCGAAGCCGGGCGAAGCGGGTCGTCACCATCAGGCCGTGACGATCGCGAGGGCGGCGAAGCCGGGCGAAGCGGGTCGTCACCATCAGGCCGTGACGATCGCGAGGGCGGCTCATGAGGCAGATCCTGATCGCCGTCGCGATCGCGCTGACCGTATCGATCCTGCTGACGCCGGCGCTGATCCGGCTGTTCACCCGGCAAGGGTTCGGGCACCACACGCGCGAGGACGGGCCGCCCACCCACCACGCCAAGCGCGGCACCCCGTCGATGGGCGGCGTCGCCATCCTGGCCGGCATCTGGGCGGGCTATCTGGGCACGCACCTGGCCGGGCTGGCGTTCGACGGCGAGGGCGTCTCGGCGTCGGGCCTGCTGGTGCTCGGCCTGGCCACCGCCCTGGGCGGCGTGGGCTTCCTCGACGACCTGATCAAGATCCGGCGGTCGCGCAACCTGGGCCTGAACAAGACCGCCAAGACCATCGGCCAGGTCGCCGCCGCGGTGATCTTCGGCGTGCTGGCGTTGCGGTTCCACAACGCCAACGGGCTGACCCCGGGCAGCGCCGACCTGTCCTACGTGCGCGAGATCGCGACCGTCACGCTGGCGCCCGGACTGTTCGTGCTGTTCTGCGTCGTCGTCGTCAGCGCCTGGTCCAACGCGGTGAACTTCACCGACGGCCTGGACGGCCTGGCCGCCGGCAGTATGGCGATGGTCTCCGCCGCCTACGTGCTGATCACGTTCTGGCAGGCCCACAGCGCCTGCGTGAGCTCGCCGGGGCTGGGCTGCTACAACGTGCGCGACCCGCTGGATCTGGCCTTCGTCGCCGCGGCCACCGCGGGCGCCTGCATCGGGTTCCTGTGGTGGAACGCCGCGCCCGCCAAGATCTTCATGGGCGACACCGGCTCGCTGGCGCTGGGCGGCATCATCGCGGGCCTCTCGGTCACCAGCCGCACCGAGATCCTGGCCGTCGTGCTGGGCTCGCTGTTCGTCGCCGAGGTCACCTCGGTGGTGCTGCAGATCCTGGCCTTCCGGACCACCGGGCGCCGGGTGTTTCGGATGGCGCCTTTCCACCATCACTTCGAGCTGGCGGGCTGGGCCGAGACCACGGTCATCATCCGCTTCTGGCTGCTCACCGCGATCGCCTGCGGCCTGGGGGTGGCCCTCTTCTACGGCGAGTGGCTTTCCGCGACCGGCGCGTGATGAGCGGTTCCGAACACCCGTCGCTGGTGCCGCTGGCGCCGGGCGCATCGGTCCTGGTGGCCGGGGGCCGCGTCACCGGTCGCGCGGTGCAGGCCGCGCTGTCGCGGTTCGGCGCGACACCGACCGTCTGCGACGACGACCCGGGCATGCTCGAGCCGTTCGCCGCGCGGGGGGTGAACACGGTCGACCCGCCGACCGCCATCGCCAACATTGCCGACTATGCGCTGGTGGTGACCAGCCCCGGCTTTCAGCCGAGCGCCCCGGTCCTGGCGGCCGCCGCGGCGGCCGGGGTGCCCATCTGGGGAGACGTCGAGCTCGCCTGGCGACTGGACACGGCCGGGGTCTACGGCCCGCCGCGCCGCTGGCTGGTGGTGACCGGGACCAATGGCAAGACCACCACGACGTCGATGCTGCACGCCATGCTGATCGCGGCCGGCCGCCGCAGCCTCCTCTGCGGCAACATCGGCGACCCCGTGCTGGACGTGCTCGACCAGCCCGCCGACCTGTTGGCCGTCGAGCTCTCCAGTTTTCAGCTGTACTGGGCGCCGTCGCTGCGTCCCGAGGCCGGCGTGGTGCTCAACATCGCCGAGGATCACCTCGACTGGCACGGCACTTTCGCCGACTACGCCGCCGCCAAGGCCCGGGTCCTCAACGGCCGGGTGGCGATCGTCGGCCTGGACGACGGCCCGGCCGCGCAGCTGCTGCCCACCGCGCAGGCGCCGGTGCGGGCCGGGTTTCGCCTCGGCGAGCCGGCCCCGGGCGAGGTGGGGGTGCGCGACGGCCAGTTGGTGGACCGCGCCTTCGCCGACGACCTGGTACTGCTGCCCGCCGCGTCCATCCCGGTGCCGGGCCCGGTCGGGGTCCTCGACGCCTTGGCCGCGGCGGCCCTGGCGCGCAGCGTCGGGGGGCCCGCCGACGCCATCGCGGCGGCGATCGCGTCGTTCCGGCTGGGCCGGCACCGCGCCGAGGTCGTCGCGGTGGCCGACGGCATCACCTACGTCGACGACTCCAAGGCCACCAACCCGCACGCGGCCGAGGCGTCCGTCCTGGCCTACCCGCGGGTGGTGTGGATCGCGGGCGGACTGCTCAAGGGCGCGTCCGTGGACGCCGAGGTCGCCAGGATCGCAAATCGCCTGGTCGGGGTCGTCCTGCTGGGTCAAGACCGTCGAGTGGTTGCAGAGGCGTTATCGCGACACGCGCCGGATGTCCGCGTCCTCCAGGTTGTGACAGGCGAGGATGCTGATATGAATGCGACGGCTGAGGTTATTGGTACAGATGTGACTGACGTGAAACATCGAGGTGACACTCTCGGTGCGGCCGTCATGAACGCCGCCGTGGCCGGTGCCCGTGCTCTGGCCCACGCGGGTGACACGGTGCTGCTGGCGCCGGCCGGCGCATCGTTCGACCAGTTCGCTGGCTACGCCGACCGCGGTGACGCGTTCGCGGCCGCCGTGCGCCTGGCCGTCCGGTAGGCGGGCGTGCCCAGACCACTGTCCCGGCTGCGGCGCCGGGGAAAGAAGGCCGACGCGACCGTCGACTCGCCCGCGCCGACGCCGGCCGAGGCCCCCGCGGAGGCCGGCGAAGCGGACGCCGCCGACCCTGTTCCTGATCCCAGCGCCAGTTCCAGTCACGAGGCCATCGCTGTCGACGGCGTCCCGGAAACCGTTGCCGAATCGGTCGATATCGATGCCGCGGCCGAGACCGACGAGCCCGAGACTGACGCTATGCAGACGACCCCGGACGCCGCCGCGCCCCGCCCGGCCAAGGCGCCCCCGACGGCCACAGCGCCCGACGGGGCCAAGGGGGCCAAGGGGGCCACGACGGCCCAGCAGGATTCGCACAGCCGGTTCGGCACCTGGCTGAGCCGGCCCATGACCTCGTTTCACCTGATCATCGCCGTTGCCGGGCTGCTGACGACGCTGGGCCTGATCATGGTGCTGTCGGCCTCCGGAGTGCGCTCGTATGACAACGACGGCTCCGCCTGGGTGATCTTCGGCAAGCAGGTGCTGTGGACGGTCATCGGCCTGGTCGCCTGCTACGTGTCGCTGCGCATGTCGGTGCGGTTTCTGCGGCGGATCGCGTTCACCGGCTATGTCGTGACCGTCATCCTCCTGGTGCTGGTCTTGGTGCCCGGCATCGGCAACCTGGCCAACGGGTCCCGGAAGTGGTTCGTCATCGCCGGCTTCTCGATGCAACCCTCCGAGCTGGCGAAAATCGCCTTCGCCATCTGGGGCGCGCACCTGCTGGCGACCCGCCGGCTGGAACGGGCGACGCTGCGCGAGATGCTGATCCCGCTGGTGCCGGCCGCGGTCATCGCCCTGGCGCTCATCGTGGCCCAGCCCGACCTGGGGCAGACGGTCTCACTGGGCATCATCCTGCTGGCGTTGCTGTGGTACGCCGGGTTGCCGCTGCGGGTCTTCGGCACCTCGCTGCTGGCGGTCTTCGTCGCCGGCGCCATCCTGGCCATGTCCGCCGGGTACCGCTCCGACCGGGTGAAGTCGTGGCTGGACCCCGAGAACGACCCGATGGACACCGGCTATCAGGCCCGGCAGGCCAAGTTCGCCCTGGCCCACGGCGGGGTGTTCGGCGACGGCCTGGGCCAGGGCGTCGCGAAGTGGAACTACCTGCCCAACGCCCACAACGACTTCATCTTCGCCATCATCGGCGAGGAGCTGGGCTTCATCGGCGCGTTCGGGTTGCTCGTGCTGTTCGGGCTGTTCGCCTACACCGGCATGCGGATCGCCCGACGGTCGGCGGACCCGTTCCTGCGGCTGCTGACGGCCACCACGACCATGTGGGTGCTGGGCCAGGCGTTCATCAACATCGGCTACGTGATCGGCATCCTGCCCGTGACCGGCATTCAGCTTCCGCTCATCTCGGCGGGCGGAACATCAACCGCGGCAACCCTTTTCATGATCGGCATCATGATCAACGCGGCCCGTCACGAACCGGAAGCCGTCGCCGCGCTGCGCGCCGGACGCGACGACAAGGTGAACCGGCTGCTGCGGTTGCCGCTGCCCGAGCCGTACCTGCCGAGCAGGGTGGACGCGCTGCGCGACCGCAAGCGTCCGCGACCGCAGGCGGGGCGGGCGGCACCCACGCGGGCCAAGGGCGGCGCGGCGCCCGCCAAGCCGCGCAAGGGCGGCCGCACACCCGACGCGGCGCTGCCGCCGGCGCTACCCCGCAAACCCGTCCGG
>NZ_LZKC01000414.1:0-8828 GCF_001672685.1 Mycobacterium sp. E2462 | reverse complement strand
GACCGAGGCCCTGGTGGACCTGGGCGCGGTCGCGCACAACGTGCGGGTGTTGCGTGAGCACGCCGGCGGCGCGCAGGTCATGGCCGTCGTGAAGGCCGACGGTTACGGGCACGGCGCGGGGCCGGTGGCTCGCGCGGCGCTGGCCGCGGGCGCGGCGGAGCTCGGGGTCGCCACCATCGACGAGGCGCTTGCCCTGCGCGCCGCCGGCGTGCTCACGCAACACCCGCACGTTGTGCGCGACCGCGCCCAGGTCCACCAGGGCCTCGGCGAGGGCACCCGGCGTCACGGAAATCGGCGTAACGGCCACGGCGGCCATTGTCCCAGAAGCGCCGTGCGGGGCCTTATTCTCCCGGCATTCTCCCGGCATTCTCCCGGCACTCTCCCGGCTCAATGGATGCGATCGCCAATGCGCTGGAGGACTTCCGACCTCACCCGCCCGGGGTCCGGTAGCCCCAGCGCCACCACTTTCACCAGCACTGTTGCCTTCACCAGATAGCCGAACGGCACCGACCCGGCGCTTCCGTCCAGCGTCGCGCCGTCCGGTCTGGTGACCCCGTAGTCGTAATCCGGGTCACCCAAGGCGGCGCAGGCCTTCAGCAATGAGTCCACTCGATCGAATTGCGCTCGTGCCGCGCCGGCATCCGGATAGACGGCGACGGACTGCAAGATGTCGGCCATCACGTTCGCTTGGCCGGGTCCCGGACTCATCGAAGCGGCATACGCTTCCGCCCGATACTGCGTCCACCCCGTGCCGAACGAAAGATCGTCCTGATACGGCGGCTGACACGGTGGGGGCGCACCCGCCTTTGGGTAGTGGCTGGGTTGGTGCTTCGTCGGTGAAGCGCGCAGATCGTCGATGCCGGCGATCCGTGCCACCTCGGCAACGCCAACGATCAGGCCGTTGATGTCGACCGGCGCCGCCGACGGCGTCGCCGAGGTGGTGTCGACGCGCGTCGTGGCGTGGGCGCAACCTGACACGACGAGTGCCACGCAGCAACCGATCCCCAACGAGGTGCGTGCTCGCCCGACCAACCCATTGGACGTCATCGAATCGTCCGCAGCGCCCGGTCAGTGCGCGAAGTGCTCGGCCTTGTAATGCCCGCCCGGCTTCAGCTTGTCCAGGCTGGTCAGCGCCGTGCGGGCGTCGTCGTGCAGCGCCCGCGCCAGGTCGGCGGACAGGCCCTCGCGCACCACGATGCGCAGCACCGAGACGTCGGTGGCGTTGTCGGGCATGGTGTAGGCCGGCACCTGCCAGCCGAAACCGCGCAGCTCGTGGGAGACGTCGAACTCGGTGTAGCCCAGCCCACGGGCGAGCCGGAACGCGACCACCGGGATGGCCGATCCGTCGGAAATCAGCTCGCAGTGTTCACCGGTCCGCAGCTGCTCGCCCAGCCACCGCGCGGTGGACGACAGCGCCTGCATGACCTGCGTGTAGCCTTCGCGGCCCAGGCGCAGGAAGTTGTAGTACTGGCCGACCACCTGATTGCCGGGCCGGGAGAAGTTCAGGGTGAAGGTCGGCATGTCGCCGCCCAGGTAGTTGACGTGGAACACCAGGTCTTCGGGAAGGTGCTCCTGGCTGCGCCACACCACGAACCCGACGCCGGGGTAGGTCAGCCCGTACTTGTGGCCGCTGACGTTGATGGACACCACCCGCGGCAGCCGGAAGTCCCACTTGAGCTCCGGGTGCAAGAAGGGCACCACGAACCCGCCGCTGGCGGCGTCGACGTGCACCGGGACGTCCACGCCGCCGTCGGCGGCCAGCTTGTCCAGCGCCGCGCAGATCTCGGCGATGGGTTCCAGCTCGCCGGTGTAGGTGGTGCCCAGAATCCCCACCACGCCGATGGTGTTCTCGTCGACGGCGTCGACGACCTGCTCGGGGGTGATGACGTAGCGCCCCTCCTCCATCGGCAGGTAGCGCGGTTCGACGTCGAAGTAGCGGCAGAACTTCTCCCAGACCACCTGGACGTTGGACCCCATCACCAGGTTCGGGGTGCGGGTCTTCCAGTCCTTCCCGATCTTGGCGCGCCACCGCCACTTCAGCGCCAGCCCGCCGAGCATGACCGCCTCGCTGGAGCCGATGGTCGACACCCCAATGGCGCTGTAGGGGTCGTCGTCGCGCAGGTTCTCCGCGTGGAACAGGTCGGCGACCATGCACACGCACCGCTGCTCGATGGCCGCGGTGGCCGGGTACTCGTCCTTGTCGATCATGTTCTTGTCGAAGGTCTCGGCCATCAGGCGCGACGCCTCGGGGTCCATCCACGTGGTGACGAACGTGGCCAGGTTGAGCCGCGAACTGCCGTCGAGCATCAGCTCGTCGTGGATGAAGCGGTACGCGGCGTCGGGGTCCATCGACTCCTCGGGCAACCGCAGCGCCGGCACCGGCGCGGTGAACAGGCGGCCGGTGTAGGCCGGCGCGATCGAGTGGGCGGGCATGGACGGGTGTTGGGGCACTCCGGGTTTCCTCTCTGCTGCGGGTCTGGTGCGGGTCTGCTGGGTTCTAGCGCACCAGGGCCGCCACGGCGGCGCGGATGTGCGGGACGATGCGCGACGCCGAGGTGGGCGCGTCGCCGGGGCCCGGGTCGGCCGCCGATAGGGCCGCCGCCCGGGCGTGGACGAACGCCGCCGTCGCCGCGGCCTCGGCCGTCGGCAGGCCCGCCGCCAGCAGCGCGCCAATCATCCCGGAGAGCACGTCGCCGGACCCGGCGGTGGCCGCCCAGGACTGCCCGGCCGGGTTAAGATAGACCGGGCCACCGGGATCGGCGACGACGGTGACGTTCCCCTTGAGCAGCACCGTCGCACCGAACGTGTCGGCCAGCTTGCGGCACGCCCCGATCCGGTCGTCGCCGGGGGGACTACCCGCCAGGCGGGCGAATTCACCCGCGTGCGGCGTCAGCACCGTCGGCGCGGCGCGGTCGGCCACCAACTCGGGGTGCGCGGCCAGGATGGTCAGGCCGTCGGCGTCGACGACCACCGGCAGGTCGGTCTCCAGGGCGAACCACAGCGCCGCGGCCCCGACGTCGTCGGTGCCCAAGCCCGGACCGACGACCCACGACTGCACCCGCCCCGCCGACGCGGGGGCGGGCGAGGCGATCACCTCGGGCCACTGCGCGAGGACCTCGCGGTGCGCGCTGCCGGCGTAGCGGACCATGCCGGAGGTCGCCGCGACCGCGGCGCCGGTGCACAACACCGCGGCGCCCGGGTAGGTCGACGAGCCGGCCATGACGCCCGTGACACCCTGGGTGTACTTGTCGTCGTGGTGTCCTGGGACTGGCCAGCGCGCGGCCGCGTCGGCGGCCTCGACGCCGAGCACGTCGGTGGGCGGCAGGTCGAGTCCGATGTCGATGAGGCGCACGCGGCCGCACTCGGCCAGCGCGTGTACCGGTTTGAGCCCGCCGAAGGTGACGGTCAGCGCGGCGCGCACCGCCGGTCCGGCCGCGGCGCCGGTCATCACGTCGATTCCGCTGGGGCTGTCCACCGCCACGACGGGGATGCCCGCGTCATCGACGGCGGCGAACACCTCGGCCGCGTTGGGGCGCAGCGGCCCGGACCCGGAGATGCCGACCACGCCGTCGAGAACGAGTTGTGTTGTCGGCGAGACGGTTTCGGTGATTCGGCCGCCGGCCTTGCGGAACGCCGCCAACCCGTTTCGGTGCGCCCGCTCGGGGTTGAGCAGCACCGCGTCGGCGGCCACGCCGCGCCGGCGCAACAGCGTCGCCGCCCACAGCGCGTCACCGCCGTTGTCCCCCGACCCGACGATCGCGCACACCCGGCGCCCGGCGATGCCGCCCGTGCGGGCGCGCAACTCGCCGGCGATCTCGGTGGCCAGGCCGAAGGCGGCCCGCCTCATCAGGGCACCGTCCGGAAGGCTCGCCAGCAGCGGGGCCTCGGCCTGGCGGATCGCGTCTACGGAGTAGTAGTGCCGCACAGCAGTCACATTACGTGTCACGTTCGGGGCGTACCCTCGCGCTCGGTCCGCCGGCGGCGGCGGGCGCGGTGGCTCGAGAGGGGCGGCGATGGCACGCACGGACGACGACACGTGGGATCTGGCGAGCAGCGTGGGGGCCACGGCCGCCGCCGTGGCGGTGGGCCGGGCGCTGGCCACCCGGGCCGCCGAACCGCTGATCGACGACCCGTTCGCCGAGCCCCTGGTGCGCGCGGTGGGCGTGGACTTCTTCACCCGGCTGGCCGGCGGCGAGCTGGATCCCGCCGAGGTGGACGACAACAGCGACTTCGGGATGCAGCGGATGCGCGACATGATGGGCATCCGCACCCGCTTTTTCGACGACTTCTTCGCCGCCGCGGCCCAGGACGGCGTCCGCCAGGTGGTCATCCTGGCGTCGGGCCTGGACGCCCGCGGATATCGGCTGCCGTGGCCGGCCGGGACCACGGTCTTCGAGGTCGACCAGGCCGCGGTGATCGACTTCAAGACGACGACGCTGGCCGCGTTGGGTGCGGCGCCGACCGCGAACCTGCGCACCGTTCCGATCGACCTGCGCCACGACTGGCCGGCGGCGCTGCGGGCGGCCGGGTTCGACCCGTCGGACCCCGTCGCGTGGAGCGCGGAGGGGCTGCTGCCGTTCCTGCCGCCCGATGCCCAGGATCGGTTGCTGGACAACATCACTGAGTTGAGCCCGGCGGGCAGCTGGCTGGCCACCGAGAACCTGCGCGGCGCCGGCGACGGCATCCAGCTGATGGGCGAGCGGATCCGCGCGATCACCGAGCAGTGGCGCCAGCACGGCTTCGACGTGGAGATGACCGACCTGTGGTACGGCGGCGACCGCCACGACGTGGTCGACTACCTGAGCGCGCGCGGTTGGGCCACCGAGGCCAGCAGCGTCTCGGAGTTGCTTGCCGCGCAGGGCCGTTCGCTGCCGCCGGGGGCCGACGGGGAGACCGACACCTCGACCGGCATCCAGTACGTCACCGCCCGCCGCCCCTAGGGCCGGGCGGGCGGTGGCTCGGGCCGCCGCATCATCGCCCGAAGGCGGGCCGGGCCCAGCTGCGCGCCGGGTTTCGCGCGGGCCATCGGGTAGAAGCACAGCCCGATCAGCACGGACGTGAAGTGCCCGATCGCGGTGAAGTTCAGTTCGATGCGATCCATGGTCAGCAGCGGAAAACCGAAGATGACGAACAGGATTCCCAGGTAGCCCCACCGCCACGGCCGGGAGATGTGGTAGGTCAGCATGGCCATGAGGCCGACCAGGAAGTAGCTGACTCCGATGTCGCGCGCGTAGATCAGCCGCTCGGACGCCGATCGGTCCTCGATGGCGAAATACAGCAGGCCCTCGCTGATGTAGGTGGCGAGGATGTGGGTGCTCAATCCCACCGACAGCCAACGCAATTGCCTGAGCCAGTGTTCGGCCGGCGCCAAGAAGAGGCTGAAGAGCAGCAGATACGGCGCCAGGTTCTTGCCGTCGATCCACAGCAGGCTGGCGAACAGCACGTCGAGCGGGTCGCGGGCCAGCCCGTGGATGTTGGTGGACTGGTGCAGCAGCAGCGTGTGCAGCCGGCCGCTGGGCAGCGCGTACTGCAGCATGGTCGTCAGGACCAGTACGAGCAGCCAGCCGTAGGTCAGTGGCGCGCCGCTGACGTAGTGCCAGACCGCGAGCCCCATGCGGCGCAGCCGCAACCTCACCAATGCAGATGCCACGCCGTCAACCTTCGCACGCGCGGCGCTTCGTCACTCGACTGTGACGGATTTTGCCAGGTTGCGCGGCTTGTCCACGTCGTAGCCGCGGGCCTGGGCGACCGACGCCGCGAACACCTGCAGCGGGATCGTCGACAGCAGCGGCTGCAAAAGCGTTGAGACGGAAGGAATTTCGATCAGGTGGTCGGCGTAGGGGCGTACGGTGTCGTCGCCCTCCTCGGCGATGACGATGGTGACGGCGCCGCGGGCCTGGATTTCGCGGATGTTGGACAGCAGCTTGGCGTGCAGCGTGGCCGACCCCTTCGGGGATGGCATGACCACGATGACCGGCAGATCGTCCTCGATCAGCGCGATGGGGCCGTGCTTGAGCTCACCGGCGGCGAAGCCCTCGGCGTGCATGTAGGCCAGCTCCTTGAGCTTGAGCGCCCCTTCCAGCGCCACCGGGTAGCCGACGTGGCGGCCCAGGAACAGCACGGTCGAGGACTGGGCGAACCGGTAGGCCAGCGCGGTCACCGGCTCGATCGACGCGATCACCCGCGCCACCAGGTCCGGCATGGCTTCCAGTTCCCGGTATTCGCGCTCCACCTCGTCGGGGTATTTGGTGCCGCGGGCCTGCGCCAACGCCAGGCCCACCAGGTAGTTGGCGGTGACCTGCGCCAGGAACGTCTTGGTCGACGCCACGCCGATCTCCGGGCCGGCCCGGGTGTAGAGCACGGCGTCGCACTCGCGCGGGATCTGCGAGCCGTTGGTGTTGCAGATCGCCAGCACCTTGGCCTTCTGCTCCTTGGCGTGGCGGACCGCCTCCAGGGTGTCGGCGGTCTCCCCCGACTGCGAGATGGCGACCACCAGGGTGCTGCGGTCCAGCACCGGGTCGCGGTAGCGGAACTCGCTGGCCAGCTCGACCTCGACCGGCAGCCGCGTCCAGTGCTCGATCGCGTACTTGGCGAGGAGCCCGGAGTGGTAGGCGGTGCCACAGGCGACCACGAACACCTTGTCGACCTCGCGCAGCTCCTGGTCGGAGAGCCGCTGCTCGTCCAGGACGATCCGGCCGTCGACGAAGTGTCCCAGCAGGGTGTCGCCGACCGCGGTGGGCTGCTCGGCGATCTCCTTGAGCATGAAGTACTCGTAACCGCCCTTTTCGGCGGCGGCCAGGTCCCAGTCGATGTGGAACCGGCGGTAGGCCCCGGGCGCGAGGTCCTCGTTGCCGTGGAAGTCGGTGATCCGGAAGCCGTCGGCGGTGAGCACCACCGCCTGATCCTGGCCCAGCTCGACGGCCTCCCGGGTGTGCGGGATGAACGCCGCCACGTCCGAGCCGACGAACATTTCGCCGTCGCCGATGCCCACGACCAGCGGCGTCGAGCGGCGGGCGGCGACGATGGTGCCGGGCTCGTCGGCGTTGGCGAACACCAGGGTGAAGTGCCCGTCCAGCCGGCGCAGCACCGCGAGCACGGACGCCGGGAAGTCGCCGGCGGTGTCGCCGTATCGGTAGGCCCGCGCCACCAGGTGCACCGCGACCTCGGTGTCGGTGTCGCTGGCGAATTCGACGCCCTGGGCCTCCAACTCCTGGCGCAGGCCCGCGTAGTTCTCGATGATCCCGTTGTGGACGACCGCGATCCGGCCGGCGGCGTCGGTGTGCGGGTGCGCGTTGCGGTCGGTGGGGCGGCCGTGGGTGGCCCAGCGGGTGTGGCCGAGCCCGGTGCTGCCGTCCAGCGTGGCAGGCGGCACCTCGGCGATCGCCTCTTCAAGGTTGGCCAGGCGGCCCGCCCGGCGGCTGACGGTCAACGAACCCTGGCCGTTGACCAGCGCGACTCCCGACGAGTCGTAACCGCGGTACTCCATCCGGCGCAGCGCGTCCATCACGACCTTGCAGGCAGGCTGCTGCCCGACATAGCCGACGATTCCGCACATTCTCACCAGGGTAGTGCAGGCCGCCCCCTAACCTGATGATCCGGCGCCAGGGTGAGGCCGCCCACCTGCGCGAAGGGCCTAAGAAAGGCCCCGACAGGGTCGCGCCCGGTGGACCTCGTGGGCGCATCCGCGACGCCATTTCGCTGAATCGCCGAGTTCATGCCCATTTCATAGAAAAGGTCCGCTTTTCACCTGATGTATTTGTGACGTTTTCAATCGCGCCACCGCTACCGCTGGTCACACTTTTACAGTGAAAAGACAACATAGGTCACACCACACGAGCCGCTTCGACAACGCTGCCGCGCAACGACAACCGACACCACGGCTTGCCACTCGACGCGCCCGCGGAGTCGTCCACCAATAGGCCGCAACGACAATTCGGAACCGACAGTGAATTCGCCGCAACGGTGAACGCCCGGCCAGAAAAACGTTAATAGTTACCGATCTCGATTTCGCGCTCGGGGGCCTTTCGCCCAACGGCCCGCCGCGCGTCGCCTGGGAGGGGAGAACGATGACCGCAGCCCTGCATGACAACGCGGCACCCGCGCCGCAAGCGCCGGCCGCGGGCGCACAACCCGCGCCGCCGCGGCGCGAGAAGGCGTCGGCCGACGGCGGTGACCCGCTGATGAGCGCGGCCACCCGGCTGCTCACCGTTCCGATGCGCCAGATGTATGCGGTGCTGTGGCGCCTGGGCGTCATCGAGGTGCGGGTCTAGAGGCCGGTTCTGCCTGCACAGCGCGCCCGCGCGATGCGCTAACGTCGACGCGTGGCCCGCATCCGCAAGCTCGTCGCCGCCCTGCATCGCCGTGGCCCGCACCAAGTTTTGCGGGGAGATCTCGCCTTCGCCGGCCTGCCGGGGGTGGTGTACACGCCGGAGGCGGGACTCAACTTGCCGGGCGTGGCGTTCGGCCACGACTGGCTCACCGGTGCCGCGCGCTACGCGGGCCTCCTCGAACACCTCGCGTCCTGGGGCATCGTCGCGGGTGCGCCCGACACCCAGCGCGGCCTGGCCCCCTCGGTGCTCAACTTCGCCTTCGATCTGGGCACCACCCTCGACATCGTCTCGGGTGTGCGCCTCGGGCCCGGCAAGATCAGCGTTCACCCGGCCAAGCTGGGCGTGCTGGGGCACGGTTTCGGCGGCTCGGCCGCCGTGTTCGCCGCGGCCGGCATGCCGGCCAAACCCGCCGCGGTGGCCGCGATCTTTCCCACCGTCACCAGCCCCCCGGCCGAACAGCCCGCCGCCTCGCTCAAGGTGCCGGGCCTGCTGCTGACC
>NZ_LZKC01000413.1:0-15095 GCF_001672685.1 Mycobacterium sp. E2462 | reverse complement strand
CGACGTGGTGATCGGCTCGCACACCGACCTCGAGGACCTGCGCCGGGTGGCGGCCGGTGCCGACGTGCTGACCTTCGACCACGAACACGTGCCCGGAGAGCTGCTGGAGAAGCTGGTCGCCGAGGGCGTCAACGTCGCGCCGCCGCCGCACGCCTTGCTGTACGCCCAGGACAAGCTGGCCATGCGGCGCCGGCTGGAGGCGCTGGGCGCTCCAGTGCCCCGCTACGCCGGCATCGATACCGTCGACGACCTGGACGCTTTCGCGCGGCGCCTCGCCGGCGCCGAGGCCGCGCCGATCGTGGTGAAGGCCGCCCGCGGCGGCTACGACGGCCGTGGCGTGCAGCCGGCCCGCGACCTCGCGCACGCCCGTGAGATCGCCGGCGACTACCTGGCCCAGGGGGTGCCGGTGCTCGCCGAAGAGAAGGTGCCGTTGCGCCGCGAGCTCTCGGCGCTGGTGGCGCGCTCGCCCTTCGGTCAGGGCGCGGCGTGGCCGGTCGTCGAAACCGTGCAGCGCGACGGCATCTGCGTGCAGGTCATCGCGCCCGCGCCGGATCTGTCCGGCGAGCAGGCCGCCGCCGCGCAACAGCTGGCGTTACGGCTGGCCGCCGAGCTCGGCGTCGTGGGGGTGCTCGCCGTCGAACTGTTCGAGACGCCCGACGGGTCCCTGCTGGTCAACGAGCTGGCGATGCGGCCGCACAACTCCGGGCACTGGACCATGGACGGCGCGCGGACCGGCCAGTTCGAGCAGCACCTGCGCGCGGTGCTCGACTATCCCCTCGGCGACACCGACGCCGTCGCCGCGGTCACCGTGATGGCGAACGTGCTGGGCGCCCCGCAGCGGCCCGCGATGACGCTCGACGAACGTCTGCACCACCTGTTCGCGCGGATGCCCGATGCCCGGGTGCACCTGTACGGCAAGGAGGAGCGGCCCGGCCGCAAGGTGGGCCACCTCAACTTCGTGGGGACCGACCCGGCCGGCCTGGCGGCGCTCCGCGAACGCGCCGAGCTGGCGGCACACTGGTTATCCCACGCGCAGTGGACGGACGGGTGGGATCCGCATCAGGAACAGGAGCGGCGTACATGACCCAGCAGCCTCGCGTCGGGGTGATCATGGGCAGCGACAGCGACTGGTCGGTCATGGCCGACGCCGCGGCGGCGCTGGCCGAGTTCGACGTGCCCGCCGAGGTGCGGGTGGTGTCGGCGCACCGCACCCCCGGGCTGATGTTCGACTACGCACGCGCGGCCGCCGACCGCGGCATCGAAGTGATCATCGCCGGCGCCGGGGGCGCCGCCCACCTGCCCGGAATGGTCGCCGCCGCGACGCCGCTGCCCGTGATCGGTGTGCCGGTGCCGCTGGCCCGGCTCGACGGGCTGGATTCGCTGCTGTCCATCGTCCAGATGCCGGCCGGCGTCCCGGTGGCCACCGTGTCCATCGGCGGCGCCCGCAACGCCGGCCTGCTGGCGGTCCGCATCCTGGGCGCGTTCGACTCGGCGCTGCGCGCCCGCATCGTCGCTTTCCAGGAGCAGTTGGCCGACAGCGTGCGGGCCAAGGATGAAGCGCTGCAACGGCAGCAGGGTAAAGTTACTGGCTAGTAGCCCGGCGGCGAGCCGGGCCGTGCCGGTGGCGAGACCGGGCAATCAGGCGAAGGGCAAGGAGGCCGGAAAGTGGCTGGTTGGGCCGGAGATTCCACGTTCGATCTGTTTCAGCTCCCCGAGGAGCACCAGGAGTTGCGGGCGGCGATTCGGGCGTTGGCGGAGAAGGAGATCGCGCCGCACGCCGCCGACGTCGACGAGAACTCCCGGTTCCCGCAGGAGGCCCTGGACGCGCTGGTCGCCTCGGGGTTCAACGCCGTGCACGTGCCGGAGGAGTTCGGCGGGCAGGGCGCGGACTCGGTGGCGGCGTGCATCGTGATCGAGGAGGTCGCCCGGGTGGACGCCTCGGCGTCGCTCATCCCCGCGGTGAACAAGCTGGGCACCATGGGGCTGATCCTGCGCGGCTCCGATGAGCTGAAGAAGCAGGTGTTGCCGTCGATCGCCGACGGCACCGCGATGGCCTCCTACGCGCTGTCCGAGCGCGAGGCGGGCAGTGACGCGGCCGCGATGCGCACCCGCGCCAAGGCCGACGGCGACGACTGGATCCTCAACGGCGCGAAGTGCTGGATCACCAATGGTGGCAAGTCCAGCTGGTACACGGTGATGGCGGTAACCGACCCGGACAAGGGCGCCAACGGGATTTCGTCGTTCATGGTGCACGCTGACGACGAGGGATTCACCGTGGGGCCCAAGGAGAAGAAGCTCGGCATCAAGGGCTCGCCGACCACCGAGCTGTACTTCGAGAACTGTCGGATCCCGGGGGATCGGATCATCGGGGAGCCCGGCACCGGGTTCAAGACGGCGTTGGCGACGCTGGATCACACCCGGCCCACCATCGGGGCTCAGGCGGTCGGGATTGCTCAGGGGGCGGTGGACGCCGCCATCGCCTACACCAAGGAGCGCAAGCAGTTCGGTCGCCCGGTCAGCGACAACCAGGGCGTGCAGTTCATGTTGGCCGACATGGCGATGAAGGTGGAATCGGCGCGGCTCATGGTCTACCACGCCGCCGCGCGCGCCGAGCGGGGCGAGTCCAACCTGGGCTTCATCTCCGCGGCGTCGAAGTGTCTGGCGTCAGACATCGCGATGGAGGTGACCACCGACGCGGTGCAACTGTTCGGCGGGTACGGCTACACCCAAGACTTCCCGGTCGAGCGGATGATGCGCGACGCCAAGATCACCCAAATCTACGAAGGCACCAACCAGATCCAACGCGTCGTCATGTCGCGGGCGCTCCTGCGCTGACCGAGCGGCCCGATTCTTCGGTCCCGCCGAGCCGCGCCGAATAAGATTGCCCCACCGCAAGCGCTCCGGGTGTATAGACACACGTACAGTCAGTCATCGGGCTCAGCGAGCCGGATCGCCGTCACCGAGCAAGGGTCGTACGCGGCCAGGGGGTTTGAGTGAAGAACGTGGCTCTCCCAGCGCACCTTCGGGTGCCCGGGAACTGATGCCCGTGCAAGCTCCCGTCACCCCGGCCGCCACGTGGCAGTCGCTGTCGCTGCTGTTGGTCGAGGACGACCGCGCCGACGCCGTGCTGGTCGAGGACCTGATCGCCGACGCCGTCGCCGACATCCGGGTGGTGTGGGCGCAGTCGATGGCCCACGCCGAGCGCGAACTCGAGTCGGCCCGCCCCGATTGCGTGCTGCTCGACCTGCACCTGCCCGACGCCAACGGCATCGACGCGCTGGACCGCATCGCCAAGCGCGACGCCACGGTCCCGATCGTCGTGCTGACCGGGCTCAACGACGATCATTTCGGTGCGTCCGCGGTGGCCGCCGGCGCGCAGGACTACCTGGTCAAGGGCCGCGTCGAGCCCGAGATGCTGCGCCGCGCGCTGCTCTACGCGATCGAGCGCAAACGCGCCGAGCTGATCGCGGCCGATCTGCACGCGACGCAGTTGCGGGCCCGCGAGAACGCGCTGCTGGAACGCGGCCTGCTGCCGTCGCCGCTGCTCAGCGACCAGCCGGGTGTCGACATCGTCGCCCGCTACCGGCCGAGCCGCGAGGACGCGCTGCTGTGCGGCGACTTCTACGACGTGGTCCAGACCCCCGACCGGATCATCCACGTCCTGATCGGCGACGTCGCCGGGCACGGCCCGCACGAGGCCGCGCTGGGTGCGGCGCTGCGGATCGCGTTTCGCGCCCTCACCTTCGCCGGCGTGCACGGCGTCGAGCTGATGCGGCAACTGGAGCGCGTGCTGCACTCGGAACGCATCGACTCCGGCGTGTTCGCGTCGGTGCTGTGCCTGCAGATCCTTCCCGACAGCACCCGGGTGCGCGCCATCCGCGCCGGCCACCCCGGCATGCTGCTCCAAGGCGGCGGCACCGTGGACTGGATCGAGCCGCCGGGCGGTCCGGCGCTGGGGCTGCGCGCCGACGACTGGCCGCAGCACGACCTGGAGCTGCCGGTGGGCTACGGCCTGCTGTTGCTCACCGACGGCCTTTTCGAGGGGTACTCGGGGCGTGGCAACGAACGCCTGGGCGAGGAGGGCTTGCTGACGCTGGCCAGGTCGCACGCCGAGCTGCCCGGCCCGGCGTTCGTGGACGCGCTGCTCGACGGCGCCCAGCAACTGGCCCTGCCGCGCGGCGGCCTCACCGACGACATCGCCGTGCTGCGCATCGAGAGGACAGCCACGTGATCCGCCGCCCGCCCCTGTCGCAACTGACCGTGCGCGGCTGGCAGGCCCTGGTGCTGCTGAGCATGGGCGCGATGGTGCTGGCCGGTGCGTTGATCGGCGCGGCGTTGCTGACCCGCACGGACGCCATGTCGCACGAGCTGATCGACGGCCTCCAGCCGGCGCGCCTGGCGGCCGCTCAGCTGCAGTCGGCGCTGCGCGACCAGGAGACGGGCGTGCGGGGCTACTTGATCGCCGCGGACCGGCAGTTCCTCACGCCCTACTATGACGGGCAACACGCCGAACACGCTGCGGCCGAGGATATTCGGCGCAGGGCCGGCGAGCGCCCGGACGTCCTCGGGGACCTCGACGCCATCGAGGACGCGGCCGCGCAGTGGCGGGCCAGTTACGCCGAGCCGCTCATCGCCAGCGTCAACACGAGCGATTTCGCCGCCATGACGGCCCGCGCCGCGGACCGGGGCAAGGCCCAATTCGACCACCTGCGAGCCCTTTTCGACACGCAGAGCGCACACCTGTCGGCGGCGCGGGCGCGCGCCTCGGACGACCTCGAACACACCGCTGCGTGGCGCGACAGGGTGCTGGGCGCGATGCTGCTGTTGTTCTTCGGCACGGCGGCCATCCTCGGATTCCTGATTCGTGACACGGTGGCGCGGCCCCTGGCGATGCTCGCCGCGGCGTGCCGGCAGATCACCGAGGGCAACTTCGACCGCACCATCACGCCGCCGCGCCGGCCCAAAGACATCCGGGACATGGCGATCGACGTGGAGAACATGCGCAGGCGCATCGTCGACGAGCTCGAGGTGTCACGCTCGGCCCGCCAGCAGCTCGACGAGCAGACCGCCGAATTACAGCGCTCCAACACCGAATTGGAGCAGTTCGCCTACGTCGCCTCCCACGACCTGCAGGAGCCGCTGCGCAAGGTGGCGTCGTTCTGTCAGCTGCTGGAGAAGCGCTACGGCGACAAGCTCGACGAGCGCGGCATCGAATACATCGGGTTCGCCGTCGACGGCGCCAAGCGCATGCAGGTGCTCATCAACGACCTGCTCACCTTCAGCCGGGTGGGCCGGCTCAACACCTCGGAATCCGAGGTGGGCCTGGACAAGAAGCTGGACAACGGCCTGGCCAACTTGGCCATTGCGCTCGAGGAGTCGGGCGCCGAGATCGTGCGCCCCGACGAGGGGTTACCGCGAGTTCTCGGCGACCCGACGCTGCTGACCATGTTGTGGCAGAACCTGATCGGCAACGCGGTGAAGTTCCGGCACGCGGACCGCGCGCCCCGCGTGGTCATCGAATGCGAGCGCGGCAGTGGCGAACACGAGGGCTTCTGGGTGTTAACGGTGTCGGACAACGGGATCGGCATCCCCGCGGAGTTCTCCGAGAAGGTGTTCGTCATCTTCCAGCGACTGCACGGCCGCGACGTGTATACCGGCACCGGTGTGGGGCTAGCGCTGGTCAAGAAGATCGTCGAATACCACGGCGGCACCATCTGGATCGACACCACCTACACCGAGGGGACCCGGTTCCGGTTCACCCTCCCGGTGCTCGCGACCACGCCCGACCAGGACGCCGGCGCGACACGCCCAGCCGCTTTGGAAGGAGCGCAACAGTGACATCGCCCGGTAGAGCGATCGACATCCTGCTCGTGGAAGACGACCCGGGTGACGAGCTGATCACCCGAGAAGCGTTCGAGCACAACAAGTTGAAGAACCGGCTGCACGTCGCACACGACGGGCAAGAGGGGCTGGATTATCTCTACAAGCGGGGTGAGTTCGCCGACGCGCCTCGCCCGGACCTGATCCTGCTCGACCTGAACCTGCCCAAGTACGACGGCCGGCAACTGCTCGAGAAGGTCAAGTCGGACCCCGACCTCGCGCGCATCCCGATCGTGGTCCTGACCACGTCCTCGGCCGAGGAGGACATTCTGCGCAGCTACAAGCTGCACGCGAACGCCTACGTCACCAAGCCGGTGGACCTCGACCAGTTCATGAAGGCGGTCCGCCAGATCGACGAGTTCTTCGTCCAGGTGGTGCGGCTGCCCAACGGCAGCTGAGCCGCTACGGGGCCGGTTCCGGCTCGGCCAGCAGCACGTCGTTGTGCTGCCCGAGCGCCGGGACGGGATCGCCGGGCGCGGCGTCGAAGCTGGCGTAGCGCGCCGGCATCCGCACCACCGTGACCGCGTCCGGCCCGGTGCCCACCGGCAAGGCGAGCTCGTTCTCGGCGAACAGCGCGGTGCCGACCACCTGCTTCCAGGTATAGGCGTGGCAGGCCATCAGGCCGCCCTGCTGCAGCAGCTGAACCCACTCGTCCGCGGTCTTGGCCGCCAGCGCCGACTCGAGTTCCTCGGTCAGCTCGTGGTAGTTGAGCGCCCGCGCGCGCTGGTCGACGAACCGCTCGTCGTCAAGCAGGTCGGGCCGGTCGATCAGCCGGCACAAGGTCGCCCAGTGCTTCGGCACGTATGCGCTGATGACCAGGTACCCGTCAGCGGCCCGGAACGCGTCCGACGGCTGGGTGGCGAAGCCGACTCCCTTGCGCCGCTTGGCCTTCGGCTTGGCGTCGTTGTCGGGCTTGGGTGCCTCGGTCGGCTTGTTCAGGTGGATGGTGAGCTGCCCCGCCTGCAGGCTCACCGCCACGTCATACATTGCGACCCGCACCACGTCACCGACTCCGTGCCGCTCGCGGTTGAGCAGTGCGGCCAGCACGGCCTGGGCCAGCACGTGGCCGCTGGCGGCGTCGACCAGCTGGAACGGGATGATCTGCGGCTTGCCGGTGGGCGTCGGCATCCCGGTGGTCATGCCCGACTCGGCCGCCACCATGAGGTCGACGCCCGGGCGGCTGCCGTGCGGGCCGTTGCCCCCGTAGGCCGAGAGGCGGGCGTAGACCAGCCGGGGGTTGCGGGCGCGCAACTCGTCCGGGCCCAGGCCCATGCGCTCCATCACGCCGGGCCGAAAGCCTTCCAGCACAACGTCGGCCGTGTCCACCAGCCGCAGGATCTGTTGCTTGGCCGTGTCGTCGGTGAGGTCGGCCATCACCGACTTCTTGCCGCGGTTGTGGGGGAGGAACAGCGTGGCCAGCGGCGGCCGCCCGGGCAGGACGGCGGTGATGTGCCGCGCCGCCTCGCCGATGGGCGCCTCGATTTTGATGACCTCGGCGCCCAGGTCGGCCAGCACCTGCCCGGCCAGCGGCCCGGCGATATTCTGCGTGAAATCGAGAACGCGGAATCCGTCGAGGGGCTTGGGCATCGTTGCGCCTTTCTTCTAGCCTGCCTTGTTCAACACCGCTGTGCAGTAGTAGTTCTGCGAAAACGGCGCGTCGGCGTCCGTCGACTGCAGCGGCAGGCCGTTGTTGGCCAGCATCTGGTTGAGCGGCGTGCGGACCGGTTGCCAACCGCGCCCCTGCAGATAGGTCGCGACGTCGTTTCGCTCGCCGGGATAGCCGAGGTCTCCGAGGGCGATGTCGAGGCCGTTGCTTCGCCACTTCTCGCTGGCGGCGTTGAGGGCGTCGCCGTTGACTCCCGAATTCACGAAGACCTCGGCGACCAATTGGCTGCCGTCGGCGCTGAGCTCGGTGATCTGGTCCAGCAGCCGGTCCTGCGCCTCGGGAGGCAGGAAGCCGACCAGCCCCTCGGCGGCCCACGCGGCGGGCTGGCGGGCGTCGAAACCGGCCTCGCGCAACGCCGTTGGCCAATCGTGGCGCAGGTCAACGGGCACGTCACGCACCTCGGCGGTCGGTGTCGCGCCCAGCTCGGCGAGGGTGGCGGTCTTGAACTCGATGACCTGGGGCTGGTCGATCTCGAACACCGTGGTGCCCGGCGCCCAGGGCAGCCGGTACGCCCGCGCGTCCAAACCGGAGGCGAGGATGACCACCTGGCGGATGCCGGCGGCGCCCGCCTCGGCGAAGAAGGCGTCGATGTAGCGGGTGCGCGCGGCCAGCATGTCGGTCATGCGCTGCATGCCCCACGGGGCGCCCGGGACGTCGACGTCGGCCGAGTCGAGCTCGCCGGCCGCCCACCGGGTCATGAAGTCGACCCCGACGGCGCGCACCAGCGGTTCGGCGTACTGATCGTCGATCAACCCGTCGCGGGTGGCCCGGGCGCGCCCGGCGGCGACCATGGTGGCGGTCGCTCCCACGCTGGTCGCCAGGTCCCAGGTGTCGTCGTCGCTACGCGCCATCGAAGAATCCCTTCGCTCTACTGATTAGCCACCATAACCACCGGCGGTCCGCGCTCACCGGCTGGGGCGGGTGCGCTGGTTCCGGTGTCACGCGGTGACGGCCTTCGTGGCGCACGGTGCGACGGCCGCCGCCGACCGTGCGATCGACGCGGCGGCGGGCCGGCGGCTACGGCTGCTCGAAAAAATCTTGATAGATAAGCGTTATCTATCCCCCTGTCGCCAGGATGGTGTGGATTTTCGGGCGCGCGGTCGGTGTGAGTCAAATGCGTTGATGGACAACGGGCGCCGTTGCGGCCGCGCCGCGGGGTTCGCGCACGTCGGTCAGTGTCCATCTTCACAACGAAGCTCGACGACGTTGCGCGACGCTGCGTTGACGGTTCAGGGCTGTGCTCCGACCGCCGGGGGCCAGTGCGAGGCACGTTCTATCACTCATTCGCCTAAGACGAATACCGTTGAGAAACAACGTCTCTCATGCAGATCCGGTTGTAGCCGCGCCCCGCGGCCGCGCGGCTACTATTCGCTTTAGGTGATACACCCGGATCGACGTAGAACGTACGCGAGGCATCGGCCCGCGATTCAGGGAGGGGTTCACGCGTGGTCTTATCGGTCATTCCTCAGGGTCTGGAAGCTTTCGCGGCGGTCAATAGCGCAGCGGGACAGGCAATTACGGGTTCGGCGTCATCGGATTCGGCGGCGATGCTGAACGCGGCCGCTGCGGCGCTGGGCCCCATCGGGGCCAGTTACCTTGCCGCCTACGGCCCCGCGCAGGCCAACAATCTTGCGGCTGCCCTACTCGTGGGGCAACTGCATTCTGCGATCGGTGCCGCAACTACGGCGGCGAACGCGTCGTTCGTCGCCGTAGACGAGGCGTAAGGGCGGCTCCCACCGGCATGGGCACCAACGCCAACGCCGCTGCGCCCGTGAACGCGACGGGTCAATTGGCGCAGACGCTTTCGGGTTTCGATACGCGGCTTGTCATCGACGCCCAGGAATCGAACCTGGGCGACTATCTCAATCAACCGGTGCACGACATCACCTCGCGGTTGGGCGCGCCCGGCCTTCCGCAACCCGCGCCGCCGCCCGATCCGACCGACCCGAACGCCGCCGCAGGCTCGAACGCCGCGGGCAGCGCGATCCCGGGCATGCTGACCGGTCTGTTGACGCAGATGATTCAACCGGTGACCGAGGCCCTGGGCATGCTGGGGTCGGGGTCCTTCGGTGACCTGGATCCGACGCAACTGCTCAGCGGTATTTCCCAGACCGCCGCGTCGGCCGTCCAACCCGTGCAGCAGGCGATGTCCGGCCTTGACGGAGCCTGGCAGGGTGCTGCCGCGTCGGCGGCGACGGCAACGACCGACGCCGCGTTGACCAACGGTACTCAGGTCGCGAACCAGTCCAGCGCGCTGGCAACCAGCCTGGCCACGGCGACCGCCGGTGTCCAGCAGGCGAACGCGCAACTTGTGGCGATCATGAACCAGTTCACCGCGACCATTGCGGCCATCGGTCCGAACATCATCTTCCCGTGGGGGATGGCCGAGGCGATCGCGGCCGCCAATCAGGCGGTCACCCAGGCGGCAACCGTGATGACCCAACTGCAGGGCACCCTGGCCGCCGAAGAGGCGAACGTCACGGCAATCGGAACTCCGATCTCCGTGACGCAGGCGCCTCAGACGGGCGCGAGTCTCGCGGGCGCGGTCGCTCCCGGTGCGGCCAGCGCCTCGCCTTTGGCGGCCAATTTCGCCGTGGCACCGGCTGCGGCGGCCGGCGCCCCGCTCGGCGCGGCCGTCGCTCCGGCCGCGTCCGCACCGGTCTCGTCCTTCGCGCCGGCGTTGATGCAAGCCGTAGCCATGCCCGCGATGAGCGGCGTGAGTGCCGCGACGGGGGCCCTGCAGGGTATGGGCGGGGCCGGCGCCGGGACGCCGGCGGGAGCAACAGCGCCAGAGGGCCCGGTGACCAACGCCGTCGCCGGCGCGGGTGCGGCCGGCAAGGGTGGATTCGGCGGCGGCGGAGGCGGCGCACTGGGAGGCATCCCGCTCGAAACGATCGAGTCGCGGGTGGCCGCGCCGGCGAGCATCCCGGCCGCGGACACGGCGCCTCCCATGACCGGCGATGCCGCCGCGCCCCCGGCGATGGGCGCAGGTTCGCCGATGGGCGGTTATCCCATGGGGTTGGGGAGCAGGGCCGGGGCGGGGAAGACCCACAGTGCCGCAGCCTTTTTGCACACGGCCGCACAGGGTGACGAGATCGTGGGCGATCTCGGCAGTGTTGCCCCGCCCGTGTTCGGTGAGGCTGACAGCGCTACCAGTCCAGATATCGATTTGAGAATCTAGAGAGGGAGTTTCGCGATGACGGGTACTGCCGACTTCCGGATGCAGCCAGACGAAGTCACCGACGCGACCCGGCTACTCGACCAGTTGGCCGGCCGCGCCGAAAAGTTGATGCAAGCCGAGGCCCCAAACCTCACGGTGAACGCCGCAGCGCGCGATGAGGTCTCGCAGCGCGTCTCCTCGACGCTCAACGACGTGCACTCGTCGTTCGGGGCATCGACGGATCACGCCACCAACCAGATGCGGGCGATCGCGGCGGCCCTGCGCGCACACGCCGACAACGTCGTGGCCGCGGAACAAGACTTCGCAACCTAATTCGCGGCGCAGTGCGGGCCCGAACACGAGCATCCGAGAGGAGGTCAGGGCGTGGGTTTCACCAATGTGGCATGGGAATCGCGCAGCGCAACGCAGCTTGCCCGCGATCTCACGACCGGGCCCGGGCCCATGCCGGTCGGACAGGCAGGGGCGGCCTGGGTGCGGCTTGCCGATGAATGGGCCAGCATCTCAGAGGATTACGACAAGATCGTCGGGAAGATCAAGGGTTCGTTTTCCAGTCGGGGCGCCGACGCGGCAGCGCGCAAACTCGACGACTTCGGCAAGTGGCTGCAAACGGTCAGCGTCACCGCCGCCAACAACGGCGAGCGGGCCGAGGAGGCGGCGGTCGCCTACAGCGTCGCCGTCCTGGCGATGCCTAGCGTGTCCGAAGCAATAGAGGCCAAAACGACGCACGACGTCATGGCGTCGCTCGCCGCCTACAACGGGGCGGTGCTCAACGGGCAATTCGCGGAGTTCGACCAGTTGGTCAGCTCTCATCAGGCGAGCGCATCCGCGGCGATGTACCAATACGAGCAGGCGTGTGCCGAGCTTGCCGCCCCGTGGCAGCTGCCCCCGCCGCCGGAGGTCTGTAAGGCGGCCGCGCTCGACGCCGAGCGCGACGCGAAGGCCACCGGTGAGGTCAAAGCCGCAGGCGCGGGGCCGGGCGGCGGTGCGGCTCTGGCGGCGCCACCCCTCGCTCCGTTTCGGGTGGCCGAGGTCAAAGCGACGAGCGACGCCAAAGCCCCGCACAAGGTCCAGTCCGCTGCCGGCCCGTCTGGCGTGGGCCCGGCAGGAACCGGGTACGGACCTTTGGCGGCCCTGGGCCGCGGCGGCAATTCACGCGAGCACCAATCACCCTCGGCGGCAACCCTGGACGGTGGTGGTGAACCCGGAGCCGGTCCGTCCCAGGCTGATCCCGCGTGGCTGCCCATGGCTCAGCAAAGCGACGCGCCGTTCACTGTCTCCCATGTCAGCTGGGGCCCGAGCACGTCGGTGTTCGACGAACTCGTCTCGCCGCCCGAACCCGAGGCGCCGCAGTACGCCGACCTGCCGCAGTCAACGCTCGAGCAGGTGTCGAACTCCTGGGTGTCCCCTCCGGTGATCGGTGGCGACAAGGGGCTGACGCTGTGACCGCGGCGCTGTCTGACCGGCTGACGCTGACCGGGGACGAACTCCACGTGGTGGCCTCGCGCGTCGGCATGCACGAATTCCCGACAGTGCTGGCCGTCCGCAGCCCGCACGCCACCGTGGACCAGCGAAACGCCGCACGCGACCGCGCGGCCCGGAAACTAGCGTCTCGCAAACTGATCGACGGCGGGTCGGTGCACCCCGAGCTGGTGACCGTGCTGCAGGCGCTGCAATGGCCGGACCGTGAGCTGGCCATGCGGCTGGTGACGCCGGACGGCATCGCACGCGTAAGCGTCACCCGGCGGGGCGCGCTGTGCGTACTCGCGCGACGGATCGCCGACGAGACTCTGTTGCGGATCATCGGCTACCACAACGACGTTCGAGACGTGGTGTCGGCGGTCGTGGCCGAGCTGCCAAAAGCCAAGCCGGCCGACATCGAGCCCGTCGCAGCGCCGCTGCAAGAGGTGGCGGAGAGTCTGTCCGGCACCCACGATGCGGTGGAGCTCGGCGACCGCGCACGAGCTTTGGGTGCCGAACCCCGCGCCGCCATGCTGCTGGGTGCCGCGCTGGGATCACGTCAGGCTTTCGCCGAGATCGTGTACTACACCCTCACCGATGCCGAGGGCCGGATATCCCGCGCCCCGGCAGCGGTCGCACTGTTCTACACCAGCCGCGGTCGCGTCGTCGCGGCCCCGAGCGGCTCGCCGTCGGGAGACGCGTGGGTCACCCTTAAAGCCGGCTCCGATCACGCTGTGGCGCAGGCGATCTTCCAGCTCATCGGGCTCGCCGAGGAAAGTTGGTCGACGACGAGCGGGATGGCGGGATGAGTTTCGAGCACCGGGCTCCTTCCGCCGACAACAACAAAGAAGTAATCAGAAAGGAAACATGGAACCGAAATGACACTGTCACTTACCCAGGCGGAGGCTCAGCAGAAGCTCTCGCAGGTCCAGGACGCTCGTAACCAGGCGGTCGCGATTCTCAGCCAGATTGCCGACACGCAGCAATCGATGCTGAGTTCGAGCTGGAAGGGCGGCAGCGCAACGACTTACGGCGGAACGTCGTCCCAGCAGCAAGAGGACGCGCAACAAATCATCAACTACCTCAACCAGATCGTCGAGACCGGATCAGCGCAGATCAACGCGGTCGCCAACATGGACAACGGCTAAGGGAATACCGGGACAATGAGCGAAATCCTCTACAACTTCGGCGCTAACAACTCGTCGTTGGACGACGTCAACAGCAACATCAGCAAGATTCAGGAAGTCCGGTCCGACATCGCCAATCTCTTCAGCGTTTTGGCCACGGTCTACGAGGGTGCGGGCGCATCAGCCCTGAACCAGGCGCAGCAAAACATCAGCTCGATGCTTGATGACATGTTGAACAACATGACCATCACGCAGCAGCAGGCGCAAGAACAGCAGGCTGCCATGCAGGCCCTGGACCAGCAAAACGCTTCAGCGTTCTAAACGACTGCGCGGAGCCCGGGCTTGTTCTGAGTTCGAGCCCGGGCGCCGCGCACTGAACGAAAAGGATTGGGAGAACTCATGTCGAGCAGCGGATCAACGGGCAGCGGGTCGACCGGGAGTGGATCGACGGGTAGCGGGTCGACCGGGAGTGGATCGACGGGCAGCGGGTCGACCGGCAGTGGGGCGACGGGCAGCGGCGGAACCGACGTCAGCTCGCTGACCAGCGCGCTGAAGGGGCTCCAGAACAGTGGGCCGGTGGACCTCAAACTGTCCAGCGAGACCGAGCAGGCTTATCTCAACATCGTCAGCACGTTCAGAAATGCCTTGAACGATCAGCTCAAAACGATCACCGGCATGAGCTCACTGGGTAGCCCGGGCACTCTGCCGTCGGCGACACAGACCAAGAACAACCTGGAACTCGACATCTCCGGGCTCAGCGGCATCGAGCAGTCGATCAACCAATACCTGTCTTACCTCGATCAATTTTCGGCGACGGTGAAGGCGGCCAGCAATCGCCTCATCGGGTCGGGATAAGTCGGGATCGCCTAGCCGTGTCTCATCACAAGAGCTCGCCGCCGCTCACCGCGGCACAGATCGACGATCTGATCAACTCCGGCAAGGACGCTCAGGATACGCCCGGTGCGAACTGGATGGCGCTGGCGGCGCTGAACAATAGCGATGTGACGTCGCTTGCGGTGTCTCAGAACGAACTGCAAGACATCACCGGCGTCACGACAAGTCCGGCCAGTGTCGCCATCGAAGATTTTGGGGGCGTGACCTTCACAGACATGTATCAAGCGTTCCAGGGGGCCTCCGGCACGTTGGACAATGGGAACGGTGGCACCCTGCAGCAGGTTGCCAGCGCGATCGTGGAAGCGTCACAAGCTTTTCAGCTGGCGCTGGGCCAGCAGGAGGCCAAGCAAGACTGGGTTGGGAAGACCCACGACGCCGCACTCGACAACATCATGCAGTCACTACCCGACGTGGCGAACATCGCCTCGGGTGCGAATGCGCTGGGGCTGTTGATCGACGCCTTCTCTCACACGGTTTTTCAGACGCAGTGGTATCTCAACGAGAACGAGCCGCAATACACCGCATCGTTGAATCGCTGGCCGAACGAAGTTGACGAGATCAACCAGGCGTACAACTCGTTCGCCCAAGACGTGATGAATACGGTATACGCGCCCAACATTTCAGGCATCGCCAGCAATAATCCGAGCTTTTCTACGCCGACGACCGATCCGTCCACGCCGACACCACCGCCACCTGGCTCGGGCGGCGGGATGGTGTTCAGGTTTGGCGGCGGCAGCGCGGAAGTGGAACCCGCATTAGGCGGGGGCGCAGTGCTGTTCACGTTCGGCGGCGGCGCAAGGTTGTTCAGATTCGGTGGCGGCGGTCAGCGTGGGCCCGGCGCCAAGGAGCATAAGGCGAATAAGGCGTTGCGCACCAAGAAGAACGGTGA
>NZ_LZKC01000412.1:0-1188 GCF_001672685.1 Mycobacterium sp. E2462 | reverse complement strand
GCGGGGCCAGGGCCACGGCGTCGCGTACGTCGACCCGGTGACACCCGTTGGGCAGCACCGGGTTCGGGCCGTGCGCGGCCTCCAGCAGCACGTCGACGCCGACCACCTCGTGGCCCGCCGCGCGCAGCGCCGCGGCCACCCGCGACCCGATGAAACCCGCCGCGCCGGTCAGCAACACCCTCATGGCAACTCGATGGGCAGCGTCACCCCGCCGTGCGGCTGGCAGTGCGTGCAGGTGCGGTCGGCGGCGACCCGGGCGATGGCCTGACGCACCAGCTCCTTGAACGGCCCGATGTTCTTCTCGAACTGCGCGAACACCTCCACCGCCGTCACGCCCTCACCGGCCGCCACCCCAGCATCCAGGTCGGTCACCAAAGCGATTGCGGCGTAACACATTTCGAGTTCGCGAGCCAGCACCGCCTCCGGATAGCCGGTCATGTTGACCAACGAGAAGCCGGCGGCGGCGAACCACCGGCTCTCGGCGCGGGTGGAAAAGCGGGGCCCCTGGATCACCACCATGGTGCCGCCGTCGACGACGTCGGGCAGCCCGGTGACCGCCGCGCGCAGCGTCGGGCAGTACGGGTCGGCGAAGTCGACGTGGATGCCGCCGGAGTCGAAGTAGGTGTCGCTGCGCCCGCTGGTGCGGTCGACGAGCTGGTCGGGCACCACCACCGCGCCCGGCCCGTGGGCGGGGTCCAGGCTGCCGACGGCGCACGGCGCGAAGATCCGCCGCACGCCGAGCGTGCGCAGCGCCCACATGTTGGCCCGGTACGGCACGGTGTGCGCGGAGAACTCGTGCGCCGGCCCGTGCCGCGGCAGGAACGCGATGTCGTGGCCGGCCACGGCGCCGACGGTGATCGGGGCGCTGGGCGTGCCGTAAGGGGTGTCGACGCTGACGTCGCGGGAGTCCGACCCGAAGAAGGTGTAGAAGCCGCTGCCGCCGATCACTCCGAGCATCCGACCATTGTGGTGCACGGCCCGCGGGCGCCGATCGGGGTGCCGGGCCCGCCGCGCGTACTGGCAGGATTGCGCCATGGCCAGTTTCGGGCAGTGGATTTCCGGTGCGCGGCCGCGAACGCTGCCCAACGCGCTGGCGCCGGTGGTGGCGGGCACCGGCGCGGCGGCGTGGCTGGGATCCGCGGTGTGGTGGAAGGCGCTGCTGGCGCTGGCCGTCGCGCTGGCGCTGAC
>NZ_LZKC01000411.1:0-2846 GCF_001672685.1 Mycobacterium sp. E2462 | reverse complement strand
TCGTCGCCGCCCTGCCGGTGCTGCTGGGCGCCTCGCGCAAGCGCTTCCTGGGTGCGTTGCTGGCCGGGCCCGACGGCCGGATTCGGCGTAGGGCTGCGGCGCCTCGACGGGCGCGCCGGACCAGGCCTCGTCGTCGCCGGAATGGCGGGAGCGCCGGCCGTTCGGCGACGCGGCCGGCGGGCCGGCCGACTCGGGCGCCGGGGCGTCGTCGGCGGCCCAGCTGCCGCGCGGCGGCCACTGCCCGGGGGACTGCCAGTCGGCGTTGCGCTGCTCGGCCCGCGGGTCCCGCTGGGGACCCGGCTGGGCGGTGTGCGGCTCCGGCTGGGGGTAGCCGGGCTGCGGCTGGGGAGGCGCAAAGCGCGGCTCGGGCTGCGGCTCCGGCTGGGGCCCGTAGCCGGCCTCCGGCACCGGCGAGTAGCTCGGCTCCCGCGGCGATTCGTACTGGTAGCGAACCCGCTCGCGGCGGGGCGCCGGCTGCGGGCGCGGCGGCAACAGCGGCTCCTCGGGCACGTCGATGATCGTGGTGTCGTCGGCGCGACCGGGGGCCTCGCGCGGCGCCGGCGTCACCCGGTCGCTGGACACCCAATCCACGGGCGCGTCGCGCGGGCCTTCGCCGTCGCGCTCCCACTCGCTGTACGCCCGCTCCGGCGGCGCCTCCACCTCCGGGTTCTCCAGCGCCGGCCGGTGCCCCAGGTCGGTGTCGAACAGGATCTCCAGGCTGGTCCGCAGGGAACTCAGCTCCGCGCGCAGCTCCGCCAGGTCGTCGGCGGCCTGCGCGCGCAGTTCGGTCGCCAGCTCGCGGCGCAGCTGGGACTCCACGGTGAGCTCGTATTCGCGGCGGGCCGAGATCTCCCGGTCCAGCTGCAGGTCGTAGACCAGCTTCAGGTCGCGCACGCGCGACTGGTCGGCGTCGCTCTGGCGGCGGTACAGCACGGAGACGAAGGCGCCGGCGACTGCGGCCCACAGCGCCAGGATTACAGCGAGCTTGAGCAGTTCCACCCGATTGGTGAACACCAACGCGGAACTGGCCCCCATGGCGAGGACCAGCAACGTGGTCAAGAGCACCCACCCCGGCCTGCGGCCGCCGCGCCTCACCCGGGCGCCGCGGGACAGAACGGTCATGGCCTGACTGTACCTGCGCGACGTCGTTCCGCGTGTCGCGGTCTCCGGCGATTCTCACCTGGGGTTGATCCGGTTGCGGCCGGTCGGGCTAGCCTTCGGCGCCCTCTCCGTGTTCGGTCGGGTCCTGGGGAGATTTACAACAATGTTGCAGCCACATCGCGGCGACGAGCAACGCCAGCGCGCTGACGGCGGCCACCGCCGCGCCGGAGGTGTCCTCGGCGGCGGCGCGCAGCCAGGACCGGCGGGGCAGGACGTACACCAGGATGCCGACCCACCAGCCGAGCATCAGAGCGCCCACCCACGCCGACGCCTTGGCCACCACGAGGGTGCGGGCCACCGCCAGCGGATGCAGCCAGCCCGGGCCGGCGCCGATCTCGCCGTCGTTGATCTTGGCCCGCACGTAGCGCGCCCACAGCGCCTCGGCGACGGCCACCGCGAACAGCGACAGCCCGGTCCACGCCGTGATCGGCGGGAAGAACCGGTACAGGCCGGTGACCAGCAGGAAGCCCACCACGGCGGCCGCCACCACCGCGGCCGTCAGGTCACGCTTGCGAGTGGGACCCATCAGGCGTCCGGCCGGGCCAGCTGCAGCGTCGCGGTGAACAACCGCACCCCGTCGCGGTCCGCGGGTTCCAGCTGGGCGAGCAGGCTCGCGACGGTCTGCGTCCCGTCGACCAGGGTCAGCCGGGCGTCGGGGTCGATGGCCAGCCACGGCACCAGCACGAAGGCGCGCAGGTGCGCCAGCGGGTGGGGCAGCGTCAGGTTGGGCTCGCGCGTCACCACCTCGCCCCGGTCGTCGTAGCAGGCGATCAGGTCGACGTCCAGGCTGCGCGGGCCCCACCGTTCGCCCCGGACCCGCCCGGCCGCCCGCTCGAATTCCTGCGCCCGGCGCAGCCACTCCTGCCCGTCGCAGTCGTCCTCGGCGATGAGGACCGCGTTGAGGAACGGCGCCTGCTCCACCCGGCCCCAGGGGTCCGTCTCGTAGACCGGCGACACCGCGAGCACCGCCTCGCCCAGGCCGTCGACCACCGACTGCAGCCGCTCCAGCCGGTCACCCAGGTTGGAGCCGATGGACAACACGACGCGGCTCATGCGGTCCCGCCCGCCGGGATCACCGAGCCGCGGCCGCCGCGCCGCGAGCGCCGCACCACGACGGCCACGTCGGCGAACTGCACCGGGATGGGCGCCGCCGGCTTGTGCACCACCACCTCGACGGCGTGCACGCGGTCGTCGTCCATCACCTTGTCGGCGATCTCACCACCGACCGTCTCGATCAGGTTTCGCGCCGGGCCGGCCACCACGCCGGCCGCCAGCTGGGCCAGCGCGCCGTAGTCGTAGGTGTCGGCCAGCTGGTCGCTGGCGGCGGCGTCGGCCAGGTCGATCCACACCGTGACGTCGACGACGAAGTCTTGACCGCCGGCCCGCTCTTGGTCGAACACGCCGTGGTTGCCGCGGACGGTCAACCCGCGCAGCTCGATGCGATCAGCCATCGGCTTCCGTACCGCCGTTGGTCCAGGCCGCGACCACCTTCACGGCGTCCACCGTCGCCCGCACGTCGTGCACCCGGACGCCCCAGGCGCCGTGCACGGCGGCCAGCGCCGAGACCACCGCCGTCGCCGTCTCCCGGCCGTCGGGTGGTCGCGGCGTGCCGTCGGGCCCGGCCAGCAACGCACCCAGGAAGCGCTTGCGCGAGGCGCCCAGCAGCACCGGCAGGCCGGTGTCGA
>NZ_LZKC01000410.1:0-1151 GCF_001672685.1 Mycobacterium sp. E2462 | reverse complement strand
CCGAACGGACCGCGCCCACCGAGCGGGCCGCCACCGCAAGCACCCCCGGCGTCCCCGCAGCCGACGCCACACGAGGGGGAGCACCAACGGTTCGACGACTGGCTGCACCGGCACCTGGGGCAGTCACCGTCGGGCCCGTAACGGCGCCCGCCCGCTGCGCCCGGGGCGCGTAAACTTGGGCAACTAGGGGAATACGGGTGGGGATTCAGCGTCGCGGCGCGCTGTCGCTCAATGCAGCGGCGACGCCCCCATAGTCACTGCTGGCAAACGACCATGGAGGAGCTATGGACACCGTTCTCGGCGTGTCAATGGCGCCGACGGCAGTCCGTATGGTGCTGGTCGAAGGCGAAAATGGCGATGGCGCCACCGTTGACGAAGACAACTTCCACGTCGCGTCCGATGACGACGCGGCAACGATAAGCGCGGCCGACCAGGTCGTGTCGGCCATCCTGGGCACCCGCCAGGGAGCCGCCGAGGGCGGCTACCAGCTGGCGTCCACGGGTGTGACTTTCACCGACCCCGTCGAGGCCGCCGCACTGCGCGATGCCCTGGCCGCGCACAAGGTCGAGAATGTGATGCTGGTCTCGGCCTTCCTGGCCGCGGCGGCGTTGGCTCAAGCCGTCGGCAATCAGACCAACTACGCGCAGACGGCGCTGCTCTACATCGAGCCCGAGACGGCGACCCTGGCGGTCGTCGACAGCGCGGACGGCTCCATCGCCGAGGTGCGCCGCGAGCCGCTGCCGGCCGACGACGAGGCGGCGGTGGCCCAGCTCGCCAGCATGGTGTCCGGCGCGGAAAACCTGGAGACCCGCCCTGATGGCGTGTTCGTGGTCGGGTCGGGCATCGACCTGCCGCTGATCAAGCCGGCGCTGGAGGCCGCCACCTCGCTGCCGCTGATGGCGCCCGAGGAACCCGAAACGGCCCTGGCCCGGGGGGCGGCGCTGGCGTCGGCGAACGCCCCGCTGTTCTCCTCGTCCACCGCCGCGCTGGCCTACGCGCAAGACCCGGGTACCGGCGCCATCAATCCGTTCGCCGTGGCGCCCGGCTATTTCGACACCCCGGGCGACGCCGGCGAGGAAGCCCTGGCCTACAGCGCCGTCCCGGACGACGTGGACGACGACCTGTTCGCTGCCTCACCCACCGCGGCGACC
>NZ_LZKC01000409.1:0-2047 GCF_001672685.1 Mycobacterium sp. E2462 | reverse complement strand
CTTCGTCGCACTCCTCGGCGAGGCCGGGGAAGCACACGTCATCGTAGGCCTGAATTTCCAAGGAACCGCGTTCGGCGATCCGCCGGGGCGACGCGACGGTCGCGGTGGCCAGCCCGAGGTCGCGGCGTTGCCGGTCTTCGGCCCGCTTGTTCATGCGCCAGCACATCCAGTCGTAGACGCTCATGCCGGTGCGCACCAACGGCTTGGGCATTCGTGGGATCAGTTGACCGTTGGGCCGCATCGGAATGTAGTGCAGGGTGGCCATCGGAATGCCGTAGTAATCAGCGACATTCACGGCGAGATCCTGGTAGAGCTGGCCGCTGAAGATGAGGTCGGCTCCCGCCCCCACCGACATCAGCGACGCGCTCATCTCCTGCCAATTCCGCAGCACGGGCTCCCACGCATCGCGGATCAGCTTGATCGGGTTGCGCACGAAATTCTTCCGAAAGTCACGGATGAATTCGTCGCTCCAGAAGTCGTGCATATCGGGGCCGTAGGCGATCGCCGGGAGACCGGCCTTCTGCGCCAGCTCCACCAGGTTCGGCGGGACGGCCATGCGCACCTCGTGGCCCCTGCGCATCAGTTCACGACCGATGGTGAGGCACGGCTCGATGTCGCCACGCGTTCCATAGCTCGCCACAGCAAATTTCATCGCGACCGTAACCTTAATCACTCTCCGTCAGCATGGGCAACTTCGGCGAGTCGCCGGTGGCCTGCGAATTGCAGATCATCGCTGGCCAATGCGCTTTCCTAGAGGAAAAGGCGGAACGGCGATGCAACGCCTTCGGCGATTGCAACGAAAATGAATTACATCGCAGTAGCGGTGTGGTGAATTCTGGCAAAGCCAATGTCATCGGCCTTTCCCCCGGACCGTAGCACTGTGACGACCTTCGAGCAGCGCAGGCATCGTCGGCTGAGGATACATTGTGCCAGAGGACCGTCGGCGTGTCTTTGGAAACCGCGCGATTTCGTATCCGCCACAGATGGCTCCGAAAAGCGCAATTTACCGACGCTTTTCGGGGCATATTTTCCCCGGCGCTTGCGGACCCGCTCAGGCGCGGCTGCGCGCTCGGGCGAAATTCTCGACGAGATCGGCGGCCTTGCGGACGCTGTCGGCGGGCTTGGTCATGTGGCTGGCGATCTGCCGGGCGCGCACCGCGTAATCCGGCGCCAGCACCCGGCGCAGGTCGGCGGTGAGGGTTTTCCGGGTCGTCGCCGAAAAGCGCCGCGTCGTCCCGACTTTCAAGCGTTTGAGCTGCGCTCCCCAAATGGTCTGGTTGGCGTCCATGGACAGGATCACGGTGGGAACGCCCGCGCGCATGCTGGCGGCCGTGGTGCCTGAACCGCCGTGGTGGACGACCGCGCGGCAGACCGGGAAGATCGCCGCGTAATTGACCGCTCCCACCACCTTCACGTGCTCGAAAGACGGCGCACTGCTGAAATCGCTGTAGCCGGCGCAGATCAACGCCCGCTCCCCCAGCTCGGCGCACGCGGCGCCGATCATTTCCACCGTCGCGGCCGGGGATGCCACGGGCATGCTGCCGAATCCGAAACAGATCGGCGGGGTACCGGCGGCAATCCACGACGCGACCTCGTCATCGGCGCCGGTGGCCAGCTGCATCGTCAACGTGCCGACGAACGGTCGCTGGTCACGCCAGTCGGCCCACTCGTCGGCCAAGCCCGGGAAGCACACCTCGTCGTAGGCCTGAATTTCCAGCGACCGCCGTTCGATGATTCGCCGGGGCGACGGCCCCGTCGCCTTCGGCAGACCCAGCTCGCGGCGTTGGGCGTCCTCGACCTTCTTGTTCAGGCGCCAACAGAACCAGTCGAACCCCACCATCGACGACCGCGCCAATGGCGCGGGAAGCAAAGACACCACCTGCCCGTTGGGCCGCATCGGGACGTGGTGCAGGGTGGCCAACGGGAGGTCGTAATACTCGGCAACGTTCGCTGCGGGTTCCTGGTAGCTCTGGCCAGCGAAGATCAGGTCAGCCCCGTCGGCCAGGGAAAGCAGCGTCGTGTTCATGTGGCGCCAGCATTGGTCGCT
>NZ_LZKC01000408.1:0-34775 GCF_001672685.1 Mycobacterium sp. E2462 | reverse complement strand
GCACCGGGCCGGTCGGGCCACCCGCCGATGCCGGCGGGTTTTGCGCCGGGGGGTAGCCCTGCTGCGGCGGTGGCGAATACCTCGGGTCATTCGTCATGTCGCTAAGTCGCTCTTTCCTCTATTTCGGTGATCCGGCTCGACTCGCCTCGGTTCAGGCTCGACTTGGCTCGGTTCAACAGTAGCTGCAGACCTACCTTGCTCGCGCGGACTGAGAGTCCACTGAGATAACGTTCGCCGATTGCCGAGAGTTCGCTGATCGGCCATCCGATCCCACGCCTGCGTCGGTCTCGCCCGGTGCCTCGGCGGCGTCGGCCGGCGAATAGGGCTGCGCCGGCAGGGGACGGCCCGGAAGCAGCACGTAGAACGACGTGCCCGGGGGTTGGCCGCCCGGCACGGTGTCCTCGACGCGCAGCAGCCCGCCGTGGTTGAGCACCACCTTTTTCACGATGGCCAGCCCGAGGCCGGAGCCCGGCATGGCGCGCGCCGTCGTCGAGCGGTAGAAGCGTTCGAAGACCAGGCGCCGCTCGTGGGGCGGGATGCCCGGGCCGTGGTCGGCCACCACCAGTTCGGCGTGGGAGTCGTCGAGCTGGCGCATGGTCACCCCGACGCGCCCGCCCGCGGGGCTCCATTTGGCGGCGTTGTCCAACAGGTTCAGCACGGCGCGCGACAACCCGGCCGCGTCGCCGTACATCTGCCAGGGCGTCACGTCGACGTCGAAGTGAATGTCGTTGCGGCGCCGCCGGACTCGCTCGAGACTGCGGTCGACCACCTCGGACATGTCGACGGGCTCGTGGATCACCTGTCCGGCATCGTCGCGGGTGAGGTCCACCAGATCGCCGACCAGCGTCGACAGTTCCTCGATCTGGGCGAGCACGTCGGCGCGCAGGTCCACCATCTCCTGCTCGGGCAGCCGCGGCGCGCCGGGCTCCATCGAGGCCATCAGCAGCTCGACGTTGGTGCGCAGCGACGTCAGCGGCGTGCGCAGCTCGTGCCCGGCGTCGGTGACCAGGCGGGCCTGGCGCTCCCGCGACTCGGCCAGTGCGCGCAGCATCAGGTTGAAAGCCTCGGTGAGCCTTGCCAACTCGTCGCTACCGAACACCGGGATGGGCCGCAGGTCGTCGGTGCGGGCCACCCGCTCGGCCGCCTCCGTGAGCCGGCCCACCGGTCGCAGGCCGGCGCGGGTGACCATGCCGCCGGCCACCGCCGCGACCGCGACGCCGATCCCGCCGACGATCAGCAACACCCAGCGCAGCCTGGTCATCACCGCCTCGGTGGGCTTGAGGCTCTTGGAGATCAGCAGCGACGTGCCGTTGGGTAGGTGGATGGCCAGGATGCGCTGATCGCCGGCCGTGCGCCGGGACATGAACAGGTCGCCGTGGATCACCGCCTTCTCCGGGGGGCCGACCGGCAACGTCTGACCGGGTTGCTGCGCGGTGTAGATCGAATGCCCCGGGTTGACCAGCATGGCGTTGACGTCGGAATACGCCGTGCCCTCGATGGCTTTGCCGGGGTCGGCCGCCAGCGAACCGCTGGCGATCAGCAGCTGCGCCCGGCTCTGCAGCTGGCTGTCGATGTCGCTGTAGAGCGCGGCCGAGATCACGGCGTAGACCGCGAACGCCATCAGCACGACGACCATGGCGACCATCGACATCGCCAGCAGCATGACCCGCCAGCGCAGCGACAGCGAACTGGTGGCGCGCAGCGGCGCCCGCTGGTGCCAGGGGAAACGGATCATCGCCGCGGCTGCGTCCTCACGGGGGCGTCTCCCGCAGCACGTAGCCCACCCCGCGCACCGTGTGGATCAACCGGGGCTCGCCGTCGGCCTCGGTCTTGCGGCGCAGGTAACCGACGTAGACCTCGAGCGCGTTGCCCGACGTCGGAAAGTCGAATCCCCACACCTCTTCGAGGATGCGGCTGCGGGTGAGCACCCGGCGCGGGTTGGCGATCAGCATCTCCAACAGCGAGAATTCGGTGCGCGTCAGGCTGATCCGGCGTTGTCCCCGGGTGACCTCCCTGGTCACCGGGTCCAGGGTCAGGTCGGAGAACTTCATCGCGACCGACTCGGCGTCGTCGTCGGGCTTGGTGCGGCGCAACAGCGCCCGCATCCGGGCCAACAGCTCTTCCAGCGCGAACGGCTTGGGCAGATAGTCGTCGGCGCCCGCGTCCAGGCCGGCGACCCGCTCGGACACCGAGTCGCGGGCGGTCAACACCAGGATCGGCAGGTCGTCGCCGGTGCTGCGCAGCTGGCGGCACACCTCGAGGCCGTCGAGCCGCGGCATCATCACGTCCAGGACGAGCGCGTCGGGCCGGTCGCTGGCGATCCTGTCGAGGGCCTCGAGCCCGTCGTTGGCCAGCTCGACCGAGTAGCCGTTGAAGGACAACGACCTGCGCAGCGACTCGCGCACCGCGCGATCGTCATCAACGACCAGTATTCGCACAGACCCTAGTTTCGTCCCAGCGCCTGAGAGCGGCCTGAGAGGCGCGCCGGTAGTTGACTTAGCGCCGGTCGAGGTCGATCAGGCCCAGCCGGGCCGCCTTGAGCAGCCGGCGGGGCACCTTGTGCCGCTGACCGGCCACGGTCACGCCGACGAGCTCGGTCTTCTCGGCCTTCCACTGCGCGCGCCGGCTACGGGTGTTCGAGCGCGACATTCTGCGCTTGGGTACGGCCATGGTCGGGCCTAACTCCTCATGTTGCTTCGGGGACGGCAGTCGCGCGGCGTGGCCGCAAGGCCGACGGGCGACGATCGCTCTACAGGATAGTCGCATGGTTGCCGGTCGCCAAAACGCGTCGGCCGGCCCGGCGGCGCGCGGCGGGATGGGATCCTTGACGTGACACCGGCGGTACCCGCTAACCTACCGGTTGGTTGGTTGGCATTCACCGGTGAATCCCTGGATGGAGGACGGGCATGGCCCCTGCTTTCGGCGCCTCCGGCGACGGCGGCCCCGTCCGCATCGCCAACTGTTCCGGGTTCTACGGCGACCGGTTGTCGGCCATGCGCGAGATGCTCACCGGGGGCGAGGTCGACTACCTCACCGGCGACTACCTGGCCGAACTCACCATGCTGATCCTGGGGCGCGACCGGATGAAGCACCCGGACCGCGGCTACGCCAAGACGTTTCTGACCCAGCTGGAGGACTGCCTGGGCGAGGCGCGCGACCGCGGGGTGCGCATCGTCGCCAACGCCGGCGGTCTCAACCCGGCCGGCCTGGCCGACGCGATCCGCGCCCTGGCCGAACGCCTCGGCGTCGACGCCCGGATCGCGCATGTCGAAGGCGACGACCTCTCGTCGCGCGCCGCCGAGCTCGGGCTGGGCACGCCGCTGACCGCCAACGCCTACCTGGGCGCCTGGGGCATCGTCGACTGCCTGGCCGACGGCGCCGATGTGGTGGTCACCGGCAGGGTCACCGACGCATCGGTGATCGTGGGGGCGGCGGCCGCGCACTTCGGGTGGGGCCGCGCCGACTACGACCGGCTCGCCGGTGCCGTGGTCGCCGGTCACGTCATCGAGTGCGGGGTGCAGGCCACCGGCGGCAATTACGCGTTCTTCACCGAGGTGCCCGACCTGCTGCACGCCGGTTTCCCGCTGGCCGAGGTCGGCGCCGACGGCTCGGCCGTCATCACCAAACATCCGGGCACGGGCGGGCGGGTGAGCGTCGACACCGTCACCGCGCAGCTGCTCTACGAGATCACCGGGGCGCGCTACGCCAACCCCGACGTGACCGCGCGCATCGACGCCGTCGAGCTGTCCGCGGACGGCGCCGACCGGGTGCGGATCAGCGGGGTGCGCGGCGAGCCGCCGCCGCCCACCTACAAGGTGTCGCTGAACAGCATCGGCGGCTTCCGCAACGCGATGACGTTCGTGCTCACCGGCCTGGACATCGACGCCAAGGCCGAGCTGGTACGCCGGCAGCTGGAAAGCTCGTTGACGGTCAAGCCCGCCGAGCTCGAGTGGTCGCTGGCCCGCACCGATCACGTCGACGCGGACACCGAGGAAGCGGCCAGCGCCCTGCTGCACTGCGTGGTCCGCGACCCCGATGCCGCCAACGTGGGTCGGCAATTCTCCTCCGCCGCAGTGGAATTGGCGTTGGCCAGTTACCCGGGGTTCCATGTCACCGCGCCGCCCGGCGACGGTCAGGTCTACGGGGTGTTCCACGCCGGATACGTCGACGCCGCGCAGGTGCCGCACGTCGCCGTGCGCGCCGACGGTAGCCGCACCGAAATCCCCTGCGCCGCCGAGACGTTGGCGTTGGCACCGGTCGACGCGCCGCCGCTGCCCGAGCCGCTGCCCGAGGGCCCGGTGCGCCGCGTGCCGCTGGGCCGCATCGCCGGTGCCCGCAGCGGCGACAAGGGCGGCTCGGCCAACGTCGGGGTGTGGGTGCGCACCGACGAGCAGTGGCGCTGGCTGGCGCATGCCCTGACCGTCGACCTCCTCAAGGAGTTGCTGCCCGAGGCCGCCGACTTCGCGGTCACCCGGCACCTACTGCCGAACCTGCGCGCGGTCAACTTCGTCATCGACGGCATTCTGGGCCAGGGTGTCGCCTACCAGGCGCGGTTCGACCCGCAGGCCAAGGGCCTGGGCGAGTGGTTACGCGCCCGGCACGTCGACATCCCGGAGGGGTTGCTGTGAATCTTTGGACGACGGCGGAGCGCGAACAGCTGCGCAAGACGGTGCGCTCCTTCACCGAACGCGAGATCCTGCCGCACGCCGCCGAATGGGAGCGCGTCGGGGAGTTGCCGCGTGACCTGCACCGGCGGGCCGGCGCCGCCGGCCTGCTGGGCGCGGGCTTCCCCGAGGCGGTCGGCGGGGGCGGCGGCGACGGCGCCGACGCGGTCGTCATCTGCGAGGAGGTGCACCAGGCCGGCGCGCCGGGCGGGGTGTTCGCGTCGTTGTTCACCTGCGGCATCGCGGTCCCCCACATGATCGCCTCGGGCGACGAGCGGCTGATCGAGGAGTTCGTGCGGCCGACGCTGGCCGGCGAGAAGATCGGCGCGCTGGCCATCACCGAACCGGGCGGCGGTTCGGACGTCGGGCACCTGCGCACCGCGGCGGTTCGGAACGGCGACCACTACGTGGTCAACGGCGCCAAGACCTACATCACTTCCGGGGTGCGCGCCGACTACGTGGTCACCGCGGTGCGCACCGGCGGTCCCGGCGCCGCCGGGGTGTCCCTGCTGGTCGTCGAGAAGGGCACGCCGGGTTTCGAGGTCAGCCGCAAGCTGGACAAGATGGGCTGGCGGTCCTCGGACACCGCGGAACTGTCCTACGTCGACGCTCGCGTGCCCGCGGCGAACCTCGTCGGCGTCGAGAACACCGGATTCCTGCAGATCGCGCAGGCGTTCGTCGCCGAGCGAATCGGGCTTGCGGCACAAGCGTATTCGAGCGCGCAGCGCTGCCTGGACCTCACGGTGCAGTGGTGCCGCGACCGGGAGACCTTCGGCCGGCCGCTGATCTCGCGGCAGTCGGTGCAGAACACGCTGGCCGAGATGGCCCGCCGCATCGACGTCGCGCGGGTCTACTCGCGCAACGTGGTCGAGCGGCAACTGGCCGGCGAGACCAACCTCATCGCGCCGGTGTGCTTCGCCAAGAACACCGCCGTCGAAGCCGGCGAATGGGTGGCCAACCAGGCGGTACAGCTTTTCGGAGGGATGGGCTACATGGCCGAATCGGAGGTCGAACGCCAGTACCGCGACATGCGGATCCTGGGCATCGGCGGCGGCACCACCGAAATCCTCAGCTCGCTGGCCGCCAAAACCCTTGGCTACCAATCGTGACCGCGCTGACCTCCACCCTCGACCCGCGTGCGGCCGGCTACGCCGACGCCGCCGCCACCGCCATCGCGCGCCTCGAGGAGATCGGCGGGGAGCTGGCCAAGGCGCTGTCCGGCGGCGGCCCCAAATACGTCGAGCGACACCACAGCCGGGGCAAGCTGACCGCCCGGGAACGCATCGAGCTGCTTCTCGACGCGGATGCGCCGTTCCTGGAGCTGTGCCCCCTGGCGGCCTACGGCAGCGCCTTCCAGGTCGGGGCCAGCGTGGTCACCGGCATCGGCGTGGTGTCGGGTGTGGAGTGCATGATCGTCGCCAACGACCCCACCGTCAAGGGCGGCACCAGCAACCCCTGGACGCTGCGAAAGATCCTGCGGGCCAACCAGATCGCCTTCGAGAACCGGCTGCCGGTGATCTCGCTGGTGGAATCCGGCGGGGCGGATCTGCCCACCCAGAAGGAAGTGTTCATCCCGGGCGGGCGGATGTTCCGCGACCTCACCCGGCTCTCCGCGGCGGGCATCCCCACGGTCGCGCTGGTGTTCGGCAACTCCACCGCGGGCGGCGCCTACGTGCCCGGCATGTCCGACCACGTGGTGATGATCAAGGAGCGCTCCAAGGTGTTCCTCGCCGGTCCCCCGCTGGTCAAGATGGCCACCGGCGAGGAGTCCGACGACGAGTCGCTCGGCGGAGCCGAAATGCATTCCCGCGTCTCGGGTCTGGGTGACTACTTCGCGATCGACGAGCTGGACGCCATCCGCATCGGGCGCCGCATCGTCGCGCGCCTCAACTGGGTCAAACAGGGCCCGGCGCCCGCGCCGGTGCTCGAGCCGCTGTTCGACACCGAGGAACTCCTCGGCATCGTGCCCGCCGACCTGCGCATCCCGTTCGACCCGCGCGAGGTAATCGCCCGCATCGTCGACGGCTCGGACTTCGACGAGTTCAAGGCGCTCTACGGCTCGTCGCTGGTCACCGGCTGGGCCCGGCTGCACGGCTACCCGCTGGGCATCCTGGCCAATGCCCGCGGGGTGTTGTTCAGCGAGGAGTCGCAGAAGGCCACCCAGTTCATCCAGCTGGCCAACCGCTCGAACACCCCACTGTTGTTCCTGCACAACACCACCGGCTACATGGTGGGCAAGGACTACGAGGAGGGCGGGATGATCAAGCACGGGTCGATGATGATCAACGCCGTGTCCAACTCGACGGTCCCGCACATCTCGCTGCTGATCGGCGCCTCCTACGGGGCCGGCCACTACGGCATGTGTGGGCGCGCCTACGACCCGCGCTTCCTGTTCGCCTGGCCCAGCGCCAAAGCCGCCGTGATGGGCGGCGCGCAGCTGTCGGGGGTGCTGTCGATCGTCGCCCGCGCCGCGGCCCAGGCCCGCGGGCAGCAGGTCGATGAGGACGCCGACGCCGCCATGCGCGCCGCCGTCGAGGGTCAGATCGAGGCCGAGTCGCTGCCGCTGGTGCTGTCCGGGATGCTCTACGACGACGGGGTGATCGACCCGCGAGATACCCGCACCGTGCTGGGAATGTGCCTGTCCGCCATCGCCAATGGCCCGATCAAGGGGACGTCGAACTTCGGCGTCTTCCGAATGTGAGCACCATGGTCACTCGAGTGCTGGTCGCCAACCGCGGCGAGATCGCGCGGCGGGTGTTCGCGTCCTGCCGACGGCTCGGCGTGGGCACCGTCGCCGTCTACACCGACCCCGACGCCGCCGCCCCACACGTCGCCGAGGCCGACGCGCGGGTGCGGCTGCCCAACACCAACGACTACCTCAACGCCGACGCCCTGATCGCCGCGGCGCGGTCGGCCGGCGCCGACGCGATCCATCCCGGCTACGGGTTTCTCTCCGAGAACGCACAATTCGCGGCCGCCGTGCAGGACGCCGGCCTGATCTGGATCGGGCCGCCGGTCGACGCGGTGCGCGCTATGGGCTCCAAGATTGAGTCCAAGAAGATGATGGCGGCGGCCGGGGTCCCGGTGCTCGACGAGCTGGATCCCGACACGGTCACGCAGGCGCAGCTGCCGGTGTTGGTCAAGGCCTCCGCCGGTGGCGGCGGCCGCGGCATGCGGGTGGTGCACGAATTGTCCGCGTTGGCCGGGGAAGTCGAGGCGGCGCGCCGGGAGGCGCAGTCCGCGTTCGGTGACCCGACGGTCTTCTGCGAGCGGTACCTGCCCACCGGGCACCACATCGAAGTACAGGTGCTGGCCGACGCGCACGGCACCGTCTGGGCGGTCGGGGAGCGGGAGTGCTCGATCCAGCGCCGCCATCAGAAAATCATCGAGGAGGCCCCCGCCCCCCTGGTCGAGCGGACGCCCGGCATGCGGGACCGGCTGTTCGACGCGGCCCGGTTGGCCGCGAGCGCCATCGGCTACACCGGTGCCGGCACCGTGGAGTTCCTCGCCGACGAGCACGGCGAGTTCTACTTCCTGGAGATGAACACCCGCCTGCAGGTCGAGCACCCGGTCACCGAGGAGACCAGCGGCCTGGACCTGGTCGAGCTGCAGCTCGCGGTGGCCGACGGCGCCCGGCTCGACGCTAATCCGCCGGCGGCGCAGGGGCATTCGATCGAGGCCCGGCTCTACGCCGAGGACCCGGCGCGCGGCTGGCAGCCGCAGGCCGGGCCGGTGCACGCGATCGGTGTGCCCGGCGTACGCACCGAATTCGGCTCGCTGGGGCACCGTACCGGGATCCGGCTGGACTCCGGGATCGTCGACGGCTCGGTGGTGTCCATCCACTACGACCCGATGCTGGCCAAGGTCATCTCGTACGCCCCGACGCGCCGCCAGGCGGCGCTGGTGCTCGCCGACGCGCTGGCCCGCGCCCGCCTGCACGGGTTGCGCACCAACCGTGAGCTGTTGGTCAACGTGCTGCGGCACCCGGCGTTTCTCGACGGCGCCACCGACACCGCGTTCTTCGACACCCACGGGCTGGCGAGGCTGGCGGCGCCCCTGGCCGACGCGACCGCCGTGCGGTTGTCCGCGATCGCCGCCGCGCTCGCCGACGCCGCCCACAATCGCGCGACGGCCGGCGTGCTGGGTTCGCTGCCCAGCGGGTGGCGCAACCTCGCCTCCGGTTTCCAGGTCAAGAGCTACCGCGACGACGAGGACGGCGAGCACCGGGTCGCTTACCGCTGGACCCGCGGCGCGGTGGCGCTGCCCGACGACGAGTCGGTCGACGTCGTGTCGGCCGCGCCCGGCGCGGTCGTGCTCGGCAAGGACCATGTCGAGCACCGCTTTTCGGTGCGGCGCTACGGTGCCGAGGTTTACGTCGATTCCGCGCTGGGACCGGTGCGCCTGGTCGCGCTGCCCCGATTCCCCGAGCCCGGCTCGGCCGTGGAGAAGGGTTCGTTGGTGGCGCCCATGCCCGGCAACGTGATCCGGCTCGGTGCGGCGGTCGGCGACACCGTCACCACAGGCCAGCCGCTGATCTGGCTGGAGGCGATGAAGATGGAGCACACCATCACCGCGCCGTCGGACGGGGTGCTCGCCGAACTCAGCGTGACGACCGGTCAACAAGTCGAAGTCGGTGCCGTTCTGGCGAGGGTGGATGCGCCGCAAGCAGAAGGAGATTCCCAGTGACCGAAAGCAGCTTCATCGAGAACGAGGACCGCCGAGCGCTGCGCAAGGCGGTCGCCGAGTGGGCGGCCAACTACGGCGCCGACTATTACCTACAGAAGGCCCGCGCGCACCAGCACACCGACGAATTGTGGTCGGAGGCCGGCAAGTTGGGTTTCCTCGGGGTCAACCTGCCCGAGGAGTACGGGGGCGGCGGCGCCGGCATGTACGAGCTGTCGCTGGTCATGGAGGAGATGGCGGCCGCCGGTAGCGCGCTGCTGCTGATGGTGGTCTCCCCCGCCATCAACGGCACCATCATCAGCAAGTTCGGCACCGACGAGCAGAAGAGGCGGTGGCTGCCCGGCATCGCCGACGGCACGCTGACGATGGCGTTCGCCATCACCGAGCCCGACGCCGGGTCCAACTCACACCGGATCACCACCACCGCGCGCCGCGACGGCAGCGACTGGATCCTCAAGGGCCAGAAGGTGTACATCTCCGGCGTCGACCAGGCGCAGGCGGTGTTGGTGGTGGCGCGCACCGAGGAGGCCAAGACCGGCAAGCTGCGCCCGGCGCTGTTCGTGGTGCCCACCGATTCGCCGGGGTTCACCTACACGCCCATCGAGATGGAGCTGATCAGCCCGGAGCGCCAGTTCCAGGTCTTCCTCGACGACGTCCGGCTCCCCAGCGACGCCCTGGTCGGCGCGGAGGACGCCGCCATCGCCCAACTGTTCGCCGGCCTGAACCCGGAGCGCATCATGGGCGCCGCCAGCTCGGTGGGCATGGGCCGATTCGCGCTCAGCCGGGCGGCCGACTACGTCAAGACGCGGCAGGTGTGGGGCACCCCGATCGGCTCGCACCAGGGTCTGTCACACCCGTTGGCGCAGTGCCACATCGAGGTCGAGCTGGCCAAGCTGATGATGCAGAAGGCGGCGACGCTGTATGACGCCGGCGACGACGGCGGCGCCGCCGAGGCCGCGAACATGGCCAAGTACGCCGCGGCCGAGGCCGCGACGCGCTCGGTGGACCAGGCGGTGCAGTCGATGGGCGGCAACGGCCTGACCAAGGAGTACGGCGTGGCGGCCATGCTGGCCTCGGCGCGGCTGGGCCGGATCGCCCCGGTCAGTCGCGAGATGGTGCTCAACTTCGTCGCGCAGACCTCCCTCGGCCTGCCGCGCAGCTACTGATGGACAGGCTGGTCGGCTACGCGGTAGACGGGCACACCGCGCGGCTGACGCTCGACTCGCCGCACAACCGCAACGCGCTGTCGACGACGCTGGTGAACCAGCTGCACCAGGGCCTGCAGGACGCGGCGGCCGACCCGGGAGTGCGGGTGGTCGTTCTCGGGCACACCGGCAATACGTTCTGCGCGGGCGCCGACCTGTCGCAGGGAGCCGCCAGCACGGATCCCGCCGAGGCGACCGTCCAGCGGTCCCACGAGATGGCGGCGCTGCTGCGGGCCATCGTCGAGGCGCCGCTGCCGGTGATCGGCGCCGTGGACGGTCACGTGCGCGCCGGCGGCATGGGTCTGGTCGCCGCGTGCGATCTCGCGGTGGCCGGCCCGCGCAGCACGTTCGCGCTCACCGAGGCCCGCATCGGCGTCGCGCCGGCGATCATCTCGCTGACGCTGCTGCCGAAGTTGTCCGCCCGCGCCGCCGCCCGCTACTACCTGACGGGCGAGACCTTCGACGCGGCCACCGCCGCCGCCATCGGGCTGATCACGATGGCCACCGACGACGTCGACGCCGCGCTGGCGGCACTGGTCGCCGACATCGGCCGCGGGTCGCCGCAGGGGCTCGCCGCGTCGAAGGCGTTGACCACCGCCGCGGTGCTCGACGGGTTCGACCGGGACGCCGAACGGCTCGCCCAGGAATCGGCCCGGCTGTTCGTCTCGGACGAGGCCCGGGAGGGCATGCTTGCGTTCCTGCAGAAGCGCCCGCCCAGCTGGGCGGGTTAGCCAGGTGTCGAACAACCGCGCCGGCCCGTCGGCCCGCGCGGCGACCCCGCCCGCGGCAAGGTTGCAGTTTAGCCAATCCTCTTGCAGCCAAAGCTGGACGTCGTAGGCTCGTGGGTGATGAGCAACTCCGCGCAGCGCGATGCGAAGGACGCCCGCGACGAACCGTCACGCGCGGCCGACACCGATCGCATCCAGATCGCGCAGTTGCTGGCGTTTGCCGCCGAGCAGGGACGCCTGCAGCTCAACGACTACGAGGACCGCCTGACCCGGGCCTACGCTGCGCAAACGTACGAAGAACTGGATCGGCTGCGGGCCGACCTGCCGGGGTCGCCGGTTAACCTGCGCCGGGGCGGCAAGCCCAACCCGGCGCCGTCCACGCTACTGCTGGCCCTGTTGAGCGGCTTCGAACGGCGCGGCCGGTGGAACGTTCCCAAGAAGCTGACCACCTTCGCCCTGTGGGGCAACGGCGTGGTCGATCTGCGCTACGCCGACTTCACCTCGACCGAGGTCGACATCCACGCGATGTCGATCATGGGCGCGACGCGGATTTTGCTGCCGCCCGAAGTGAACGTGGAGATCGACGGCCGCGGCGTCATGGGCAACTTCGACCGCAGCGTCCTCGGCCAGGGCACCCCCGGCGCGCCGACGGTGCGCATCCACGGCTTCTCCCTGTGGGGCGGCGTCGGCATCATCCGCAAGGCCCGCCGGTCGCGTCCGTAGCGGCGCCGCCCCTGCGGGACGTCATCCGGGCACGTAGTCGAAGGTGTCGGGGTTGGGTCCGCGACGGCCCGACTCACCCTGATCGAGTCCCGAGATGGCGTCGAGGTTCGCGTCGCCCAGCTCGAAGTCGAAGATCTCGAAGTTGGACTTGATCCGGTCCGGGGACACCGACTTGGGGAACACGATGTCGCCGCGCTGGATGTGCCAGCGCAGCACCACCTGCGCGGGCGATTTCCCGAGGGCCTCGGCCACGCTGTTGACCACCGGGTCGCCCAGCACGTCGCCCTGGGCGATGGGCGACCAGGCCTCGGTGGCGATGCCGTGTTCCCGGCCGTAGCTGCGCACCGTCTCGTTCGGGAAGTAGGGGTGCACCTCGATCTGGTTGACGGCCGGGACGGTGTCGGTCTCCTTGGCCAGCCGATCCAGGTGTGCGGGTTGGAAATTCGAGACACCGATGCTGCGGGCCCGCCCGTCGGCGGCGAACTCCTCGAGCACCTTCCAGGTGGAGACGAAGTCACCGTCGTACAGGGTGGGCAACGGCCAATGGATCAGGAACAAATCGACGTAGTCGAAGCCCAGCTCCTGCAGCGTCTTGTCGAAAGCGCGCCGCGCGTCGTCGGGCTTGTGAAAGCCGTTGTTGAGCTTGCTGGTGACGAACACCTCGCCCCGGTCGAGGCCGGCGTCCCGGATGCCCTGCCCGACGCCCTTCTCGTTGCCGTACATCTCGGCGGTGTCGATGTGCCGGTAGCCGATGTCGAGGGCGGTCCGCACCGCCTCGGCGGTCTGGTCCGGTTCGATCTGATACACGCCGAAACCGAGCTGGGGGATGCTGACGCCCTCGGCGATCTCGATCGCGGGAACAGTGCTCATGCTTTCTCCTTCGTTGTCCTTGGTCCCTGTACCCGATGCGGCAACGCCCTATCCCCGTCGGCCCGCGACGCGTTGGGTCGCAGGCCGGAGCCTTCGGCTCCAAGTCGGCCGGGCCGCACCGCCTCGGTTAGCGGCGGCGCCGGGACCGCAGGTAGTCGCCGACCACGGCGGCGCCCAAGCCGTCGAGATCGGGCACCACGACGCGACCCTCGACCCGGCGGGCGACCTGGTCGATGAAGCGCGCCAGGCCCGGGTCGCTGCCCAACCGGAAGATGGTGATCTGCGCGCCCAGGCGTGCCATGTCGTCGAAACCGCGCACGGTGTGGGCGATGGTCCGCGGGTGCGGCGGGTAGTCGAAGAACACCGTCGTGCCGTCCCCGTCGAAATCCTCCAGGTGCGCGGTCGGCTCACCGTCGGTGACCACCAGCACGACGGGCTGCGCGTTCGGGTGCCGACGCAGGTGCCGTCCCGCCAGCGCCAGCGCGTGGTGCAGGTTGGTGCCCTGCTCGTAGACGCCCTCGAGGCCGGTGAGCTCGGCGGCGCTCACCGTCCGGGCGTAGCGCCCAAAGGCGATGATCTGCAACGCATCCGAACGGAACCGGGTGCACACCAGGTGGTTGAGCGCCAGCGCCGTCTGCTTCATCGGCAGCCACCGGTTCTCCATCACCATCGAAAACGAGGTGTCCACCAGCAGCGCCACCGCGGCCTGGGTGCGGGTCTCGGTCTCGGATACCTCGACGTCCTCCACGGTGATGTCGAGCCGCCCGCTCGCGCCGTCGAGGGTGGCGGTGCCCGCCTGCCGCAGCACCGCGTTCGTCAGGGTGCGCGAGATGTTCCACGGCTCGGTGTCGCCGAATTGCCAGGGCCGGGTGGCGCCGGTGAGCTCGCCGGCCGCTCCCGCCCGCCGATGGTCGCGGTCGCCGCGACGTCCCGAAAGTTGTTGCGCCACATCACGCAACGCCGTCTCACCGAGGCGACGCATGGCCTTGGGCGAGAGCCGCCACTGGCCGTCCGAGCCGCGATCCAGGAAGCCCTGGTTGACCAGCGCCCGCTCGAGTTCGGCCAGCGTGCGCGCGTCGACCGCGGCCTGGTCGCCGAGCTGGCGGGCCAGCGCGTGGAGGTCGACGTCGTCCATCGTGGCGCCGGGGTAGCTCTGCGAGAGCTGCTCGGCCAGCTGCTCCAGCTCGGCGACGTCGGCCAGCGCCTGGGTGCCCTCGCCCATGCCGAACGGGTTGTCCCCGGAGAACTCCTCGGAGCCCGTCCAGTCCTCGCCGGGCCGGGCGGCCTGCAGGTGGGCGTCCAGCCGGTTCAGCGCCTGCATCAGCGACGGGGAGCCGAACGCCTGCTGCGCCAGCGCGTCCAGCTCGGCGCGCTGCTCGGCGCTCAGGCTGTTGCGGAAGCGCTGCGCGGCCGCCGCGCGCTTGGCCAGCGAGTCCAGCAGCTCGTCGACGTTGCGGGGGTTTTCCGGGAAGAACTCGCCGTGCGAGTCCATGAAGTTGTCGAAGTCTTCCTGGGTGTCCTCGCCGCGGGAGTGCTTGTCCAGCAGCTGATTCAAGTCGTCGAGCATGTCGGTGACACGCTGCCGGTCCTCGTCGGTGGCGCCTTGCAGCGCCTGCTTCATGCCGGCGAAGCGCTGGTCCAGCATTTCGCGTCCCAGCAGATCCTTGATCTGCTCGTACTTCTGGCGGGCCTCGCCGCTGCGCCAGTTGTACTCGGAGAGCTCCTGGACGGCCTTGGCGGGCGACGCGGGCAGCGCGTCCAGCTGCAGTTCGCCGAAGCGGGCGTCGTCGTCGAGGGCCCGCGCCAGCTCCTTGCGCTCGGCCAGCACCGCCTCGTCGAGCAGCTTCTTGATGTCCTGAAGCGTGCCGTCAAGGTTGTTGCGCCGCAACAGCTCTCTGCGTCGCCGGTTGGCCTCGGCGGCCAGCCGGTCGGCGCCCGGCATGTTGCGGGTGCCGCGGCGCAGCAGCTCCGACAACGCCCGGCGCGGCGAGGTGCCGGCCATGACGTCTTCGCCGATCTGTTCCAGCGCCTCGCGTAGGTCCACCGGCGGGGCCAGGGGGTCCGGCCCGCCGGTGTAGGCGGAGTAGCGCGACGAGTGCCCTTTCGCGGAGGGTTTAGCCATAGACCGTTTGACCTTCTCCGGAGACCTTGTCGATCCGCTTCGCCAAATACAGTGCCTCGAGCGCCATTTCGAGCGCGGCGGCGCGTTCGCCCTCGGACTGCGCGTGCAGCTTGGCCGAGATCTTGTCCACCACCGGCAGGCCGGAGACCGCGGCAAGCACGTCCTTGGCCGAGATGCGCTCGCCCGTGGTCACCGCCGAACCGCCCTCGACCGCATTCACCAGCGACGCCACGTCGATGCCGCCCAGCACGCGCGACGCCGTGTCCGCGGTCGCCCGGCGCAGCAGGTGTTCCAGCACCGCCTGCTCGCGGCCCTCCTCGCCGGACTCGAATTCCAGCTTGCCGCGCAGCACGTCGATCACCGTGCCGAGGTCGACCACGCGGGCGACCGGATCGGTCTCCCCCAACACGGCGCCGCGATGCCGGGCCGAGGCGGCGACGGTCTCCGCCGCGGCGATCGCGAACCGCGCCGACACCCCGGAGCGCTGGTCGACCGAGTTGGACTCGCGCAGGTAACGGGCGAACCGGGCGATCACCTGCATCAGGTAATCGGGCACCTGCGCCGACAGGTGCGCCTCCTGGACGATGACGCCGACCTCGGCGTCCAGCTCGAGCGGGTAGTGGGTGCGGATCTCCGCGCCGAAGCGGTCCTTGAGCGGGGTGATGATGCGCCCGCGGTTGGTGTAATCCTCGGGGTTGGCGCTGGCGACCACCAACACGTCCAGCGGCAGCCGCAGCGTGTAGCCGCGGACCTGGATGTCGCGCTCCTCCATGACGTTGAGCATCGAGACCTGGATGCGCTCGGCGAGGTCGGGAAGTTCGTTGACCGCGACGATGCCGCGGTGCGCCCGCGGGATCAGGCCGTAGGCGATGGTCTCCGGGTCTCCGAGGCTGCGGCCCTCGGCGACCTTGATCGGGTCGATGTCACCGACCAGGTCCGCGACGCTGGTGTCGGGGGTCGCCAGCTTCTCGGTGTAGCGCTCGCTGCGGTGCCGCCACTCGATGGGCAGGTCGTCGCCCAGGGTGGCGGCCTTGCGGATCGACGCGGGCGTGATCGGCGAGAAGGGGTGCTCGCCCAGTTCGGCCCCGGAGATCACCGGCGTCCACTCGTCGAGCAGGCCGGTCAGCGCGCGCAGCAGCCGGGTCTTGCCCTGGCCGCGTTCGCCGAGCAGGACGAAGTCGTGGCCCGCGATGAGCGCCCGCTCCAGCTGCGGCAGGACGGTGTCCTCGAAACCGAGGATGCCGGGCCAGACGTCGTCGCCCTCGGCCAACGCGGTCAGCAGATTCTCGCGGATTTCCTGTTTGACGGTCCGCTCGCGGTGACCGCTGGCGCGCAGTTCGCCGACGGTGCGGGGCAGGTTGCTCGGTGATGTCACCACTCCACGCTACGACGCGTTACGGAGATGCGTCATGCGGATGCCGTTCACGTGCGGCGTAATGGCGTGGCGGCGGGTCAGTGGGCGAAGTGCCGCGCCCCCGTGAGGTAGACGGTGACGCCGGCCGCGGCGGCCGCCGCGGTCACGTCGTCGTCGCGCACGGAGCCGCCCGGATGCACGATCGCCTTGACCCCCGCGGCGGTCAGGGTCTCGAGCCCGTCGGGGAACGGGAAGAACGCGTCCGACGCCGCGACCGCCCCGCGAACCCGGTCCCCGCCCCGTTCGACGGCCAGCCGGGCCGCGTCGACCCGGTTCACCTGGCCCATCCCGACGCCGATGGTGGCGCCGCCGCCGGCGATCACGATCGCGTTGGACTTGACCGCGCGGCAGACCCGCCAGGCGAACACCAGGTCGGCCAGCGTCGCGGGGTCGGCGGGCGACCCGGTCGCCAGCGTCCAGTTCGCGGGATTGTCGCCGTGCGCGTCCAGCTCGTCGCGCTGCTGCACCAGCAGCCCGCCGCTGATCGGGCGCAGCTCGTGGCCGCCGGTGAGCGGCTCCGAGCCCACCAGCACCCGGATGTTTTTCTTGCGGGTCAGCACGTCGACGGCGCCGGGCGCGTAGGCGGGCGCGATGATCACCTCGGTGAAGATGGTGTTCACGAACTCCGCCATCTCGACGCTCACCTCGGTGTTGGCCGCGATCACCCCGCCGAAGGCGCTCAGCGGATCGCATTCGTGGGCCTTGCGGTGGGCGTCGGCGACGGATTCCGAGGAGATCGCGATCCCGCACGGGTTGGCGTGTTTGATGATGGCGACGCAGATCTCCTCGTGATCGAAGGCGGCCCGCCAGGCCGCGTCCGCGTCGGTGAAGTTGTTGTAGGACATCTCTTTTCCGTGCAGCTGCTCGGCCTGCGCCAGGCCGGGCCACGCGCCGGGGTCGCTGTAGAGCGCCGCCTGCTGGTGCGGGTTCTCGCCGTAGCGCAGCGTCGCCGAACGACGCCAGCTGCGGCCGAGCCACTGCGGGAAGCCGGTGGGCGGGTGCTCGGGCGCCAGGGTGGACTCCATCCAGGTGGCGACGGCGATGTCGTACTCCGCGGTGTGCCGAAACGCCAAGGACGCCAACCTTTTGCGCTCGGCGAGGCTAAAGCCCCCCTGCCGCACGGCGGCGAGCACGCCGTCGTAGCCGAGCGGGTCGGTGATCACGGCGACGCTGGGATGGTTCTTGGCCGCCGCCCTGACCATCGACGGGCCGCCGATGTCGATCTGCTCGACGCATTCGTCGATGCTCGCGCCGGATTCGACGGTCTCGCTGAACGGGTAGAGATTGACGACGACGAGTTCGAACGCCGCGACCCCGAGTTCCTCGAGCGCGGCGGCGTGTTCGGGTTTACGCAGATCGGCGAGCAACCCGGCATGCACCCGCGGGTGCAGGGTCTTGACCCGCCCGTCGAGCACCTCGGGGAACCCGGTCAGTTCCTCCACGCGCGTCACCGGGATCCCTTTGTCGGCGATCACCTTCGCGGTCGACCCGGTCGAGACGATCTCGACGCCCGCCTCGGCGAGACCCTGGGCGAGGTCGACGAGACCCGTCTTGTCGTACACGCTGATCAGCGCGCGGCGAATCGGCCGTTTGCCCGTCTCCCGCCCGTCCTCGGTGCTCATCTGTGCGTCGCCTTTCGTCCGATCGTCGCTGTTCTACCGACCAGCGTGAGGCCGCCGACCGCGATCGCGGCCACGACGTCCACCAGTAGCTGCCGTTCGATGACCTTGATGCGCTCGTGCAGGCTGTCCTCGCTGTCGCCGTCGAGCACGGGAACGGCTTGCTGGGCCAGTATCGGCCCGGTGTCCATCCCGGCGTCCACCAGGTGCACCGTAGTGCCGGTGACCTTCACGCCGTAGGCCAGCGCGTCGGCCACCCCGTGGGCGCCGGCGAACGCCGGCAGCAGCGCCGGGTGGGTGTTGATGATGCGGCCGTAGAACCGCGAAAGAAATTGCTGGCCAAGGATTTTCATGAAGCCGGCGGAGACGATGAGGTCCGGCGAGTGGGCGGCGGTCGCCTCGGTGACGGCGGCGTCCCAGGCGCCGCGGTCCGGGTGGTCGCCGAGCCGGACGGTGAAGGTAGGCACGTCCGCGGCCGCGGCGACGTCGATGGCCGGGCAGTCGCGGTCGACGCCGACGGCAACGACCCGCGCCGGGTAGTCACCGACGGCGGCGCCGATCAACGCGTTCAGCAGCGAACCGGTGCCCGACGCCAACACCACCACTCGCGCCGGCGCGCTCGGGGGCACATGGAGCGGTTCGACCACATCGGGGAGCCTAGCGGGACGCCGGCACGCGCCGCGCAGCGACGCGAGGTGCGCGGTTGGAGCGGGTGTGCGGCGGCCGGGGTTTCGCGGCCGCCTGACGCTCGCGGCCGCCTGACGCTCGCGGCCGCGGCCGCGGCGGGGCATTGCCGAAGTGCCCGCCTCATAGCGACAATCGCCGCCAGCCGCAGACCCGCTGCGCAGACCTCAGCCGGCCGCCGGTGCGCGCCACGCGGCCGCGTCCGGTTGTCGCTGTGAGGCGGGCACAAACCCTAGTCCCCGGACTCCGGCTCCCTGAAGCGCTCCGGTTCCGGAAGCTGCTCCCGCTCGTGGCTTGTCGGCCCGGCCTTGCCGGGCGCGTCGGCCTTTCCGGGCGCGTCGCCATCGCCGGAAGGGCCGCCAGCGCCGGAAGGGCCGCCATCGCCGGAAAGGGCGCCATCGCCGGGAAGGCCCTCGGAGTCAACCGCCCCATCGCCGGGCTCAGCGTCAAACGGCCCCTGAAACGGCGCGCCGCCCGGCTCGTCGTCGAACAGCTCGGCGAAATCCGCGGGCTCCTCCCGCGGCCGGGGTTTGGGCCGTCGCGGCCGGCGGCGTCGCCGGACCCCGCCGGTCATGACCACCGTGACGGCGCCGATCACCGCGAACCAGAACAACGCACCGACGAACATCGCGCCCTGGTCCACGCCGACGTGCCCGAAGTTGCCCAGCTGACCGCTTCCGGCGTAGGCGAGCAGCGACATGGCCGCCGCCGCGGTGATCGCGGCGACCAGAAGCTTGCCCGCCGCGGCGAGCAACGGCAGCGGGCGTCGGGCGCACTGCTGCCCGAGCGCCACGCCCGACGACGCGCCGATGATCAGCAGCGCAACCCATACCGGCCCCAGCGGGGGGCGGGGCACCGCGGCCAGCACGGGCAACGCGGGAATGTCGCCGCCGAACACGGTGAAGGAGCTAAACGTCGCGAAGCCGATGTGGGCGCTGGAACCGACGGCCACCGCGGCGGTACCCACGATCACGTTGGGCGCATAGAGGATCGACAGCACGGTGAGGCTGAACTCGCCGAAGATCGAGTCGGTGATGCCGTACAGATCCTGCATCGTCGCCCAGTGCACCACTAGCGACCCGGCCGTCACCACGCCGGAGAGCCCGACCAACGCGAGCACGCCGGCCGCCGCGGCGCGCAGGGCGTCGTCCAGCCAGAACGGCAACGGCGTCGCCGCCACCGCCCGCGGCCCCACCCGCGACCACACACCGATCGCGGCGCCGAGCGCGTGCACCGCGAGCACGCTGGCGAAGGCGCGCAGCGCGCTGGGCGTCTGCAACTCGGTGATCACCGACGACGCATCGTGGATGACCGCCAGCGCGATCGCGGCCAGCAACAGCGGGCCGCCCAACGCCGACGCGACGACCCAGCGGACCACGAGCCAGGAGGAATACGGGGACGTCGCGCGGGCAGTGCTGCGCGCGACCGCCCACACCATCAGCAGGACCGGCAGCAGCGGCAGCACGCCCAGCTCGCGGCCGCCGATCGAAATCGGCACCTGGTGCACGCCGAGCCACATGCTGGCGATCGCGCCCAGCGCGCCGGTCATGTCGCTGTTGGCGATAAGCAACTGGAGCAGCGTGACCGCGGCGATGACAACCAGAGCCACCACCGCCGGGCCGAATGCGACCCTGACAAGGTCACGCGCCTGGCGAGCGCCCGCTGCCTGGTTGCCCTCCACCCTTGTCACTCTTGGCGAATGTCCCCTATTCGGCGGGAGAACGCGCGATTAGGACGGGGCGGGACCAGCGGGCGCCGACGGCGGCTGCTCTTGACCGTAGGCCTGGCCGCCCGTCGGGTTGGAGTAGTTCGCGGTGGCCGAGTTCGAGTCGCCCCCGCCGCTGGCGCCGGACGACGGCGGCGGGCTGAAGCTGGGGAAGCCGGTCGGCGGGGTGGAGGTGCCGTGCTGCTGCGCCGCCGGCTGCTGGCCGGACTGCGGCTGGGCGCCGAAACCGCCCGACGGCGCGCCGCTCTGGGTCGGCGCCTGGCTGGGCTGGTAGCCACCGTACTGCGAGCCGTAACCGCCGTGCTGCTGAACCGCGGGCTGCTGGCCGGTGTGCTGCTGGCCGCCGGGCTGCCCGCCCTGCTGACCGTAATAAGGCTGCTGACCGTATTGCTGCCCGTACTGGCCGCCGTACTGCCCGTACTGCTGGGCGTAGGGGTCGTACTTGGGCCGCGGGGTCGGCGCCGTGATGACCCCCGACTCCAGTAGGACCACGACCACCGCGGCGATCGCCTGCAGCACGTTCGACGCGAGCAGCGGCCACAGCGCCCAGCCGATCCCGACGCCGGTCGGCAGGTTGATGGTCTCGGTGATCGCCAGCAAAGCACCGAGAACCGCGATCGCGGCGACGACGCCGGTGTAGTTCTTGGCCTTGGGCAGCAGGCTCAGCGCGGCGAGCAGCGAGGCCAGCACCGCGACGATGACGGCCGTGCCGGCATCGCCCGCGCGGCCGCCGATGCCCGGGCCGAGGTCGGCGCTGAGGGTGAAAGTGGGGCCGAAGTTCAGGAAGTAAGAGAGGAGGCCGAGCGCCACGACCGCGGCGGTCAGGTACAGCGGCAGCTTGCTCTTGCCGTCGTCGTCCTTGGCGAAGGACGGGGTGCCGCCCGAATAGGAGCCGCCGGACTGCGCGGGCGGGTATCCGGGGCCACCGGGAGAGTAGGTCATGGCTCCTCCTGTTGCTTCCAGCTGCCATCGAGTGCGATCGGGCGCCGCGGTCGCGGCGCGCGCTGTGCTTCCGGGCGCCCCGCCCGCACAACCTCTCGAATCGGCGGTTGCGTTGGCGACGCGGTCGATCAACCACGCTAGCGCACCCGCCAGCGGGCGCGCCGTGGCGACCGGCTTCGACACGGCGCCGGTCTCACACCGCGCCGGGCCCGCCGACCGACAGGCCCGCCGGCAACGCGGCTTGCCCAGCGGAGGTAGAACACGTTCTAATTCTCTGCATGGATTACGGGCTTGTCCTTTTCACCAGCGACCGCGGCATCGCCCCGGCGACGGCCGCGAAGCTGGCCGACGACCACGGGTTTACGACGTTCTACGTGCCAGAACACACCCACATCCCGATCAAACGGGAGGCGGCGCACCCGACGACCGGCGACGCGTCGCTGCCCGACGACCGCTACATGCGGACGCTAGACCCGTGGGTCAGCCTGGGCGCCGCGAGCGCCGTGACGTCGCGCGTCCGGTTGTCCACGGCGGTCGCCCTGCCCGTCGAACACGACCCGATCACGCTGGCGAAAAGCATTGCCACCCTGGATCACCTGTCGGGCGGGCGGGTCAGCCTGGGCGTCGGGTTCGGTTGGAACACCGACGAACTCGCCGACCACAACGTGCCGCCCGGCCGCCGCCGCACCATGCTGCGCGAATACCTCGAGGCGATGCGGGCGCTGTGGACGCAGGAGGAAGCCGAGTACGACGGCGAGTTCGTGAAATTCGGGCCCAGCTGGGCCTGGCCCAAGCCCGTGCAGTCGCACATCCCGGTGCTGGTGGGCGCCGCGGGCACCGAGAAGAACTTCAAGTGGATCGCCCGCAGCGCCGACGGCTGGATCACCACGCCGCGCGACTTCGACATCGACGCGCCGGTGAAGCTGCTGCAGGACACCTGGGCGGCCGCCGGGCGCGACGGCGCCCCGCAGATCGTGGCGCTGGACTTCAAGCCGATCCCGGAGAAGCTGGCCAAGTGGGCGGAGCTGGGCGTGACCGAAGTGCTGTTCGGGCTGCCGGACCGCTCCGAGGACGAGGTCGCCGCCTACGTCGAGCGGCTCGCCGGCAAATTGGCCGCCTCGGTCTGAGCGGGCGGCGCCACCACGGCGGCCCTCAGGCCAGCGTGCAGCGGTTGCCGTAGTCGAAGGAGCGCACCCGCACGGCGCGGCCCAGCGGGTCGCCGTCGACCAACAGGGCGATCAGCTCGTCGTCCTCGGTAGTGGACAGGAAACGGCTGCCGTCGTCGAGCCGGCCGACGATGATCCCGGTGGGGCGCCCGTCGTCGCGGCGCACGGTGTAGGTCTCGACAGTGCCGGTGCCGTCGGCGTTCTCGACGACGGCCACCCTCGGCGATCCGTCGATGCGGGCCTGCAGCTGCGCGTTGCGGTCCGGCGTCCAGCCGACCGGGGTGGTGGAGTAGACGCCGACGGAGTACTTGCTGAGGATGCCGCCGTTCGCGCCGACCAGGCCGAACTCGCCGGGCGCGGCGCGCAGCTGGGCGACGGTCTCGGCGACGGCGTGCATCGAGTAGTTGTTGCCGGCCCCACCGAAGAACGGCAGGCCGCCGGTGACGGTCAGGCCACGGGGGTCGTCGGTCGCGATGCCCACGCCGTCGCAGACGTTGAACACCGGGACGGCAAAGCAGCTGTACAGGTCGAACGTGGCGACGTCGTCGACTCCGACGCCGGCCATGGCCAGCGCCTCGCGGACGGCCAGGACGGCCGACGGCGCGCGCCCCAGGTGGGGCCGCTCCAGCAGCGACTGCTCCTCGGCGTCGGCGTGGCCGTGCAGATACACCCAATTGCCCTCCGGCACGCCGAGGCGACGCGCCTCGCCGACCGACATGAGCAGCGCGGCCGCGCCCTGGTTCACCTGGTCGCGGGCCACCATCAGCCGCGGATAGGGCTCGGCGATCATCCGGTTGCGCTCGGTGACGGTGGCCAGCTCGTCGACGCTGCGTTCCACCGGCGCGGCGGCGAACGGGTTGCTGGCGGCGATCTTGGTGAACGGCGCGAACAGCTCGGCCATCGCGCGCCGGTAGTCCGCCGGCGCCAAGCCGGTCTGAGCCCGCCGCGCGTTCTCCAGCAGCGCGTACTGAATCGGCGCGCTGGTCAGCCCGTGCACCACGGTGTACCGCGAGACCAGCTTCTCGATGCCCTGGCCGCGGTCTTCCAGGTCGCCGTCAACGGTCTCGCTGAAATCCGGCTTGGTGTCGGCCTTCGCGAAGTGCCGCAGCGTCGACGTCGCGTCCGAGCCGAAGATCAGCGCGGCGTTGCAGCGCCCTCCGGCGATCTGCCCGGCCAGCTCGCTGATCAGGTGCTGCGGCCCCTGCCCGCCGACGACCTCCAGGATCGCGCGGGCCGGGCGGGCGCCGAGGCGGTTCGCGACCGACCGCGGGTAGTTGTTCGACCGCCCCAGCGGCGCCTTGATGACGCCGGAGATCTCGAACTGCCGGACACCGGCCACCGTGTCGACGGCCGCCGCCACCGCGTCGTAGTCGGCGCCGCAGTCCACCAGGGCCGCGCGGGCGGCCGCCGCCGCGAGTTCGACGGGCGACAACCCGCGGTAGTCCGCGTCGTCGATGCGCTCGGCGGCCTGACCGACGCCGACGACGACAGGGGTGTTCGGGTCGAGATTCATAGACCCACTATCTACCGTGGGCCCGTACGCGCCGCAGCGGGGGTGGCGACGGGTCTAAAGACCCTGCAGGATCTCCCGGGCCAGCGCCGCGGTCTCCGACGGGGTCTTGCCGACCTTGACGCCGGCCGCCTCGAGCGCTTCCTTCTTGGCCGCCGCGGTGCCCGACGAGCCGGACACGATGGCGCCCGCGTGGCCCATCGTCTTGCCCTCCGGCGCCGTGAAGCCCGCGACGTAGCCGACGACCGGCTTGGACACGTTGGCCTTGATGTAGTCGGCGGCGCGCTCCTCGGCGTCCCCGCCGATCTCGCCGATCATCACGATGATCTTGGTGTCCGGGTCCTTCTCGAAGGCCTCGATGGCGTCGATGTGGGTGGTGCCGATCACCGGGTCACCGCCGATGCCGATCGAGGTCGAGAAGCCGAAATCGCGCAGCTCGTACATCATCTGATAGGTCAGGGTGCCCGACTTGGACACCAGCCCGACGGGGCCGGGCCCGCTGATGTTGGCCGGGGTGATGCCGGCCAACGCCTCACCCGGGGTGATGATGCCGGGACAGTTGGGCCCGATGATGCGCGTCTTCTGCCCCTTGTCGACGTTGTAGGCCCACGCATAGGCGCTGTCCTGCACCGGGATTCCCTCGGTGATGACGACCAGCAGCGGGATCTCGGCGTCGATGGCCTCGATGATGGCGTCCTTGGCGAACTTCGGCGGCACGAACACCACCGACACGTTGGCGCCGGTTTCCTTGATCGCTTCCGCGACGCTGCCGAACACCGGAAGCTCGACGTCCTTACCAACCGGGTCCACGTGCGAGACGGTGGTGCCCGCCTTGCGGGCGTTCACGCCACCGACGACCTTGGTGCCGGCCTTGAGCATCAGCGCGGTGTGCTTGGTGCCCTCGCCGCCGGTGATGCCCTGGACGATGACCTTGGAGTCCTTGTTCAGGAAGATAGACATTTCTTGACTCCCTTACTTGTTCGCCAGCTCGGCGGCTTTGTCGGCGCCGGCGTCCATGGTCTCGGCCTGGATGACCAGCGGGTGGTTGGCTTGGGCCAGGATGCGGCGGCCCTCGTCGACGTTGTTGCCGTCCAGCCGGACCACCAGCGGCTTGTTGGCCTCGTCGCCGAGCATGTTCAGGGCGGTGACGATGCCGTTGGCGACCGCGTCGCACGACGTGATGCCACCGAAGACGTTCACGAAGACGCTCTTGACCTGCTTGTCGTTGAGGATGACGTCGAGCCCCGCGGCCATCACCTCGGCCGAGGCACCGCCACCGATGTCGAGGAAGTTGGCGGGCTTGACGCCGCCGTGCTTTTCACCGGCGTAGGCGACGACGTCCAGCGTCGACATCACCAGTCCCGCGCCGTTGCCGATGATGCCGACGGCCCCGTCGAGCTTGACGTAGTTGAGGTCGTGTTCCTTGGCCTTGAGCTCCAGCGGGTCGGTGGCGTCGCGGTCCTCGAACTCGGCGTGTTCGGGGTGGCGGAAGTCGGCGTTGGCGTCCAGGGTGACCTTGCCGTCCAGCGCCAGGATCTGGTCGTCGGGCGTGCGCACCAGGGGGTTCACCTCGACCAGGGTCGCGTCTTCCTTGATGAAGACCTCCCAGAGCTTGGCGATGGTGATGGCCGCCTTGTCGAGCACCTCGGCGGGCAGGTGCCCCTTCTCGGCGATCTCGCGGGCGAAGGCCTCGTCCACACCCTTGCTGGCGTCGACGGGGATGCGGGCCAACCGGTCGGGCTTGGTGGCGGCCACCTCCTCGATCTCCATGCCGCCCTCCACCGAGCACATGGCCAGGTAGGTGCGGTTGGCGCGGTCGAGCAAAAAGGAGATGTAGTACTCCTCGGCGATGTCGCTGGCCTCGGCGACCAGCAGCTTCTTGACGACGTGGCCCTTGATGTCCAGGCCGAGAATCTTGTTGGCGTGTTCGTAGGCGTCGTCCGGGGTGGCTGCGTACTTGACGCCACCGGCCTTCCCGCGGCCGCCGACCTTGACCTGCGCCTTGACCATGACGGGCGCGCCGACCTCGGTGGCGATTTCCTTCGCACCCTCCGCGGTGTCGGTCACACGACCGGGCGTCGTAGGTACGTTGTGCTTAACGAACAGCTCTTTGGCTTGATATTCGAAAAGGTCCATGGACTCTCTGTCTTCGCTCGACTCGACAACTAGGCCTTGTGATGGGCGGCGCCGCACCCGGCTACCCGCTCGCACGCACTGTATCCACTGGAAAAATCGCAGCTACGGGCGCATCCACCGATGTGGCACAGCTCACGGCGCACCGAAGTCGCTTGGGTGATCCAAGTCACAAAATGGTTTGGATCGCGCGACGAGGTTGCCACCCGCGCGAGTAAGCGGATACCTTCCTAGGGTCCCAGATAACGTTATGGTCACGATACGAGGACATTTCAGCTTGTCCCAGCACCGTTTCGCTCGTTCATCCGCCGTAGACGCAGGTGTGGTGAGGGTTGGTCGCTCGGCGGGCGGCGGCCGGTGGGCCGAACCGCACCGCAACGAGGTCACCGAGATCCTACCGCTCGACGGCTTCAACTTCGACGACTTCGAATTCGCCGACGACGCCGGCGATCTCGGCGACCTGGACTTCAGCAACGACTCGACGTTCAACAACGCCGCCGAGGTGCTGCTGGCCCCCGAACTCGACGACCTCGACGACACCGACGACCTGACGCCGGCCTGGCTGGCCGCGCCGGTGACCGAGGTGCTGCCGCGGATCGTCATCTCACCGCGCACCGAGCGGCGCCTCGATCGCCCCCGCAGCAGCGACGTCGTCGCAGTGGCGCGGCGCGGCGGTCAGCACCGCAAGCAGCCGACCAGCGCGGCCCGCGGTCGCCTCCTGATCTCCGCGATGGCCGCCGGCGCGGCCGCCGCGGCGGCCCACACGGCCACCAGCCACGCCGACACCCCGAAGACCGAGCCGGTGTTGACGGCCAACGCGTCCGCGCTCACCGGCGGCGCGGGTGGCGCCACCATCCGCGGCGCGCAGGTGATCGCGATCGAGCCGGCGGCGACGGCCGCGCTGCACAACCAGGAGCTTGCCAAGGGCGTCGCCTTCGCCAACGACCGCGCGCAGCGCGAGGCGCGGCTGCAGCAGCCGCTCTATGTGATGCCGACGAAGGGCATCTTCACCTCGAACTTCGGTTACCGCTGGGGCGTGCTGCACGCCGGCATCGACCTGGCCAACGCGATCGGCACGCCGATCCTCGCGGTCTCCGACGGCGTCGTCATCGAGGCCGGCCCGGCCTCCGGCTACGGCATGCTGGTCAAGCTGCGGCACGCCGACGGCACCGTCACGCTCTACGGGCACATCAACACCGCCACGGTCAGCGTCGGCGAGCGCGTGATGGCCGGCGACCAGATCGCCACCATGGGTAACCGCGGCAACTCCACGGGCCCTCACCTGCACTTCGAGGTGCTGCAGGGCGGTACCGAGCGCATCGACCCCGTGCCGTGGCTGGCTAAGCGTGGTCTCAGCGTCGGCAACTACGCTGGCTGAGGTGACCGCGCCGAACCAAGAGCCTCCCGGTCCGCGCCCGACCGAGCCCGACCCACCTTCCGACTCACGGACCCGGATCATCCGTCGAGCCCCCACGGGGCCGATACCCACGACACCGGACTCGCCGACCACTCACATCCCGCGCCCGCCGACGCCGGCGCCGGCCTCGAGTGCGCCCCGACCCGGCCGGCCGCGTTACGGCGCGGCGACAGCGCTTGAGCCCAGCGACCGGACGGCCGTGGCCGCCTGCGCCGTCAGCATCATCAGCGGGTGGGCGACGTCGGTGGTGGCGACCGATCTGATCGCCGGGTGGTGGCGCACCGACCGGCTGTTCTGCATCGCCATCGCGTTCTTGGCGCTGGTGTTCGCGGCGACGACGGTGTCGGGCGTGATCATGGTGCTGCAGCGCCGCCCGTTCGGGCGTCAGCTCATCGTGGCCGGCGCGGTCGTGGCGGTGCTGACCTACGGCGGGGTGTTCATCGCCGGCGCCCGGGTGGCCTGGATCGTGCACGCGCTGCCGTTGTTGCCGATCGCCAGCGTGGTGCTGGCGCTGCATCCGCGCACCAAGCGCTGGCTGGGCGGCTGAACCGGCTCGTCAGAGCTTGCTGATCGGGGCGTGGTTGTGCATCAGTTTGACGCGCCCCGAGCTGCCGAAATCGATGAGCGACATGGCCGATTCGCCGGCGCCGGACACCTCTTCGACGCGACCCAGCCCGTACTTGTCGTGGCTGACCCGGTCGCCGGGCTCGAGCACCAGTAGCGGTCGCTTGGCGGACCCCGAGCGGGTGGGCGCCGCCCGCGGCGTGCCGAACCGGCCGGCGCCGCTCACCGGCGCGCTGAACGACGGCGTCGGCGCCGTGCGGCGCCACTCGATGAGTTCCTGCGGGACCTCGCGCAGGAACCGGGATTCCGGGTTGAGCATGGGCTGGCCCCAGGAGGACCGGACGATGGCCCGGCTCAGGTAGAGCCGTTGGCGGGCCCGGGTGATCCCGACGTAGGCCAGCCGGCGTTCCTCGCACAGCTCGACCGGGTCGTCCAGGGACCGCATGTGCGGGAACATCCCGTCTTCCCAGCCCGTCACGAACACCACGGGGAACTCCAGGCCCTTCGCGGTGTGCAGCGTCATCAACGTGACCATGCCGGCGCCGTCTTCGGGGATGTCGTCGGTGTCGGAGACCAGCGACACCCGCTCCAGGAACTCGGCCAGCACGCCGGTGTCGGGCACGTCCTCGTCCTGCGGGGTCTGCAGCGACTCGCCCAACGCCGCGGCGTTGGCCCGGTCGGTGCTGAATTCGTGTGCCACGCTGACGAGTTCGTTGAGGTTGTCCAGGCGTGCCAGCTCCTGGGGGTCGGTTGAGGATTCCAGCTCGCGGCGATAGCCGGTCCGCTCGAGCACGGACTCGACCAGGTCGCCGAGGTCGTCGTCCAGACGGCCCCTCAGCTCGTCGAGTAGCTCGACGAACCCCGCGATCGCCTTCTCCGCGCGCGAGTTGAGCATCGGCACCTTGCCGTCGGCCGCCGCCACCAGCGCGTCGGCGAAACTGGTGCCGGTGTTCTCGGCGTACACCGACACGCACGCCTCGGCGCGGTCGCCGATGCCGCGGCGTGGGGTGTTGAGGATGCGCCGCATGCTGACGGCGTCGCCGGGGTTGTCCAGCACCCGCAGGTAGGCGACGATGTCGCGGATCTCCTTGCGCTCGTAGAAGCGCACGCCACCGACGACCTTGTAGGGGATTCCCGCGCGGATGAACACCTCTTCGAAGGACCGCGACGAGTTGTTGGTCCGGTAGAAGACGGCGACGTCGTTGTAGGTGATCTCGCCCTTCTCCGCCAGCGCGTCGATCTCCTCGGCGACGAACCGGGCCTCGTCGTGCTCGTTGTCGGCGACGTAGCCCACGATCAACTCGCCGGCGCCGGCGTCGGTCCACAGCCGCTTGTCCCGACGCCCGGTGTTGCGGGCGATCACCGAGTTGGCCGCCGACAGGATGTTCTGCGTCGACCGATAGTTCTGTTCCAGCAGGATGGTCGTCGCGTCCGGGTAGTCGCGCTCGAAGTCCTCGATGTTGCGAATGGTCGCGCCGCGGAACGCGTAGATCGACTGGTCGGCGTCACCGACCACGCACAGCTCGGCGGGCGGCACGTCGTCGGGCGACGCCTCGGCGGTGTCGGGCCGCGCTGAACCGCCCGCCTCATGCGCTGAACCGCCCGCCTCACTCGGCGGTCCCAGCTTCCCCTCGCCTCCGGCGAGGCTCGCTGAACCGCCGCGGCCCACCAGCTCGCGCACCAGCACGTACTGCGCATGATTGGTGTCCTGATACTCGTCGACCAGGACGTGCCGGAACCGCCGGCGGTAGTGCTGGGCGATCTGCGGGAAGGCCCGCAGCACCGCGACCGTCTCCCCGATCAGGTCGTCGAAGTCCAACGCGTTGGCCGCCCGCAGCCGCCGCTGGTATTCGCCATAGACGCTGGCCACCGTCTGGGACAGCTCGTCGGAACCCTCGTTGAGGCGGCTGACCGCCTCGGCCGGGTCGATGAGCTCGTTCTTCAGGTTCGAGATGGCGTTGGCCAGCAGGCGCGGCGAGTAGCGCTTGACGTCGAGGCCCATGTCGCGGGCGATCATCTGCAAGAGCCGCCGGGAGTCGTCGGCGTCATAGATGGAGAAGTTGGAGTTCAGGCCCTCGATCAGCGAGGCCTGGTTGCGCAGGATGCGCACACAGGTGGAGTGGAAGGTGGACACCCACATGGCGCGGGCCCGGTTGCCGACCAGTCGCACCACCCGGTCGCGCATCTCGGCGGCGGCCTTGTTGGTGAAGGTGATGGCCAGCACCTGCCCGACCCCGACGCCGCGGGCCGCGATCAGGTAGGCGATGCGACGCGTCAACACCGCCGTCTTGCCGGAGCCCGCCCCCGCCACGATCAGCAGCGGTGGGCCCTCGTGCACCACCGCCTGGCGCTGTTGGGGGTTCAGCCCCTCGAGCAGTTGGTCTGCTTCGGAGGCCACTCTGGCATCTGTTGCGTGCACACTCATGTCAGTCCAAACTTACCGCTGCCCACCGACGAAAACCCCCGGCATCAGACAGGCTAGCGGCTCCGCCGGCCCGCGCGGCGCCGGTCTGAGCACTCGGCATCCGCGTGTCGGCCAGCGGCCCCCGCGAGGGCCCTCGTTACCGTCGGGTCGCCGCTCGTGGCCGTAAAATGCGCAGCTCAGCTGGGCTTTTTTGCGTGCCCGCCGCGGTTAGTGGCACACTCGATTTGTGCTCAACGTGCAGTGTCGCCGTCGCTCCTCGACTGTGGGGTGGCGCCGTCGATTTCCCTACGGGTACCGGTTCGCGGTGCCCGTGGCCTAACTGCTTCCGCAGAGACCCGTGGTCCGCATCCGGCATCGGGGCTCGTCTTCTGTGAGGCCCGAGACTGCATGAGACCAGAACCCCCACCACACGAAGACGCGGAGTTAGCAGAAATGAACGCAGAGACGGTTGACGCGCCCGACGCCACCAACATCGACGACCTGCGCCACGAGATCGACCGGCTGGACGCGGAGATCCTCGCCGCCGTGCAGCGGCGCACCGAGGTGTCGCAGGCGATCGGGAAGGCCCGGATGGCCTCCGGCGGGACCCGGCTGGTGCACAGCCGCGAGATGAAGGTGATCCAGCGCTACAGCACGCTCGGCCCGGAAGGCAAGGATCTGGCCATCCTGCTGCTGCGGCTGGGCAGGGGCCGGCTCGGTCACTGAAGCCCGCGGGCCCGCGGCGCACGCCTGGCTGTCGCGCCTCCGGTCGCATTAGGGTCGAAGCATGACCTCCGTGCGAACCCTGCCCGACATCACCGCGACGCCGGCGTGGGACGCCCTGCGCAGGCACCACGACCAGATCGGCGAGACCCACCTGCGCCAGTTCTTCGACGACGACCCCGACCGCGGGCGCGAACTCACCGCCTCCGTCGGCGACCTGTACATCGACTACAGCAAACATCGCGTCACCCGGGAAACGTTGCAGCTTCTGGTGGATTTGGCCCGCACAGCTAACCTCGAAGAGCGGCGCGACCAGATGTTCTCCGGTGTGCACATCAACACCTCGGAGGATCGCGCGGTGTTGCATACCGCGCTGCGGTTGCCCCGCGACGCCGAGCTGGTGGTCGACGGCCGAAACGTCGTCGCCGACGTGCACGAGGTCCTCGACCGGATGGGCGACTTTACCGACCGGTTGCGCAGCGGTGAATGGACAGGGGCCACCGGGAAAAAGATCAGCACGGTGGTCAACATCGGCATCGGCGGGTCCGACCTCGGGCCGGTGATGGTCTACCAGGCGTTGCGCCACTACGCGGACGCGGGGATCTCCGCCCGTTTCGTCTCCAACGTCGACCCGGCCGACCTCGTCGCCACCCTGGCCGACTTGGACCCCGCGACAACACTTTTCATCGTCGCGTCGAAGACGTTCTCCACACTGGAGACCCTGACCAATGCGACCGCCGCGCGCCGGTGGCTGACCGCCGCCCTCGGCGACGCCGCCGTGTCGCAACACTTCGTCGCCGTGTCGACCAACAAGCGCCTCGTCGACGACTTCGGCATCAACACCGACAACATGTTCGGCTTCTGGGACTGGGTGGGTGGCCGCTACTCGGTGGACTCGGCGATCGGACTGTCGGTGATGGCCGTCATCGGCAAGGAGGCGTTCGCCGACTTCCTGTCCGGCTTCCATATCGTCGACCGGCACTTCAAGACCTCGCCCCTGGAATCGAACGCGCCTGTGCTGCTTGGCCTGATCGGCCTGTGGTACAACAACTTCCTGGGCGCCCAGTCCCGCGTCGTGCTGCCTTACTCCAACGACTTGGCGCGCTTCGCCGCCTATCTGCAACAGCTGACCATGGAATCCAACGGCAAGTCGACGCGCGCCGACGGCAGCCAGGTCACCACCGACACCGGCGAAATCTATTGGGGCGAGCCGGGAACCAACGGCCAGCACGCCTTCTACCAACTGCTGCACCAGGGCACCCGGTTGATCCCCGCCGACTTCATCGGCTTCAGCCAGCCCACCGACGACCTGCCCACCGCCGACGGTGACGGCAGCATGCACGACCTGTTGATGAGCAATTTCTTCGCCCAGACGCAGGTGCTGGCGTTCGGTAAGACCGCCGAGGAGATCGCCGCCGAGGGCACGCCCGCCGAGGTGGTCCCGCACAAGGTGATGCCCGGCAACCGGCCGTCCACCTCGATCCTGGCCAACCGGCTGACCCCGTCGGTGCTGGGCCAGCTGATCGCCCTGTACGAGCACCAGGTCTTCACCGAGGGAGTCGTCTGGGGCATCGACTCGTTCGACCAGTGGGGGGTCGAGCTGGGCAAGACGCAGGCTAAGGCGCTGCTCCCGGTGCTCACCTCCGACTCCCCGCCCGAACCCCAGTCGGACAGCTCGACGGACGCCCTGGTGCGCCGGTACCGGACCGAACGCGGCCGCGCCGGCTGACCGTCAGGCGAAGTACTTGGTCAGCGGGGGTGGCAGCACCCGCATCAACTGCACCAGCGGCGCCCACGGCCACCACGGAACGGCGGCGCGGCCGGTCTCGCGCTCCATGGCGGCGACGAGCGCGTTGACGCCGGTTTCGTTGTCCACCATCAGCATTGTGCTGTTCGACTTGGCGGTCATCTCCGACTCGATGTAGCCCGGCTCGATGACCGTCACCCTGATGGGCCCCTTGGCGTACTCGGCGCGCAGCGACTCCCCCAGCGAGCTCAGCCCGGCCTTACTGGCGGCGTAGGCCGCCTTGACGCCGGGCACCCCCTTGTTGCCGAGCACCGACGAGATCAACACCAGGTGGCCCGAACCGCTCTTGGTGAACATCTCCAGGGCCGTCTCGATCTGCACCAGCGCGGCGACCAGGTTGGTCTCGAGGGTCGCCTTGTTCGCCCACAGCTTGCCCGATCCCAGCTTGGCGCCCTTGCCAATTCCGGCGTTGACGATGACGCGGTCGATGCCGCCCAGCTCGTCACCCAGTTCGGCGAACACCTTCGGCACCTGCTCATGGTCGTTGACATCCAGCGCGGCGACCGCGACGGTGATGCCCGGATACCGTTGCGTCAGCTCGGCTTTGAGCTCGTCGAGGCGGTCGGTACGCCGGGCGCACAACGCCAGGTCGCGGCCCTTGGCGGCGAACGCGCGGGCCATCCCGGCGCCCAGGCCCGAACTGGCACCCGTGATGAGGATCTTCTGACGAGTCATCCGCGCAGCATATCGACAGGCGTCAACTCCCCGCGGGGAGACTACTTCAGCAACCGCGACATCCGCCGGTCCGCGAGGATCTTGCCGCCGGTCTGGCACGTCGGACAGTACTGAAAAGACTTGTCCGCGAACGCAATCTCGCGCACGGTGTCCCCGCACACCGGGCAGGGCAGCCCGGTGCGGGCGTGCACCCGCAATCCGGAGCGCTTCTCGCCTTTGAGCGTGGCCGCCCCCTGCCCCACCGAGCGGGTCACGGCGTCGCGCAGCACGGTGATCATCGCGTCGTGCAGGGTCAGCAACTGCTCGTCGGACAGCTTCCCCGCCGTCGCGAACGGCGACAGCTTGGCGACGTGCAGGATTTCGTCGCTGTAGGCGTTGCCGATCCCGGCGATCACCTTCTGATCGGTCAGCACGGTCTTGATGCGGCCGGTCTGGCCGGCCAGCACGGCGGACAGGTCGTCGACGGTCAATCCCAGCGCGTCGGGGCCCAGCGCCGCGATGCCGGGCACCTGCTCGGGGCGCTCGACCAGCCAGACCGCCAGCCGCTTTTGCGTACCCGCCTCGGTCAGGTCGAAGCCGGGCGCCGCGCCGGGAGTGCCGAGGTGGACCCGCAATGCGATCGGGCCCTTCCCCGGCCGCAACGGCGCCGCGGCCAACTTCTCGGACCACCGCAGCCAGCCCGCCCGGGACAGGTGCGTGATCAGCGACAGCGTCTCGGTCCGCAGGCCCAGGTACTTGCCCCAGCGCTCGGCGCCCACCACCGCCTGGCCCTGCAGCGCGCTGACCGGGGGGTCGAAGGTCTTGAGCACCGACAGGGCGACGACGTCGACGCGACCGACGGGCAGGCCCACGGCGTGGCGGCGCAGGTGGTCGGCCAGGGCTTCGACCTCGGGCAGTTCGGGCACGCTCTTCAGTCTGCCGGTCTGAGCAAATAGGTGTCCATGATCCAGCCGCGCCGCGCCCGCGCCTGCGCTCGGAGCGCGATGATGCGCGGCC